>NZ_JBCGDP010000008.1:0-213430 GCF_038739875.1 Flavobacterium polysaccharolyticum | reverse complement strand
TTGGTACATCCATAAATGTAAGTACATTTGTGTGATTTAATACTATGAAGAGCCGTGTGAAGGGAGACTTTCAAGCACGGTTCCGTGAGAACGTAAGGGTGAAATTCCATTGCGTGACTCGATTAGCGACCAGTTCTGGTATTACCTTAAAAAATTTGACAGTGAAAAGAACAACAAAATATTTAGCTTTATTATCTCTATACTTTTTTAGTCCAGTATTCATTATGCTAGTAACAACATTTTCATCAAATGATTACGGATCAGGAATCGCTGTAATAGTCTTTTTACTTATTTTATTTTACATAAATTTTCTTGTTGCAGAGAATTTTTTTAAAGTGTTGTTATGGAAAAGAGTATTACTTGGAATAATTATAACAGTACTTGGACTTTATTTAACCTATATGTTTGCTATGTTAAACATTTTTCCAAGAAGTATTGATCAATCTGGAAAGTTAACTTCTTTTTTTATGAATGGTTTATTTTCACTTTTCATTTGGGAAATATCTTATCAGGTAAATAAAAGAATAACGGTCGCAAACAAATACTAACCTCCCGCTAGCGCGATCGTCACGCTCGTGCCCGCAAACAAATTAAAAACAAAATATTTTTCTTTACGAGTAGAAACTATAAGTTTAGAGAAAATGAAGGTGCTTATTTTATAAATTTTAGAACAGTTGCAATTTGACACTGGTTTTTACAAGAGATATTTATTTTGGGTGCACCATAGAATTAGACCTATTTGCAAGTTATGTACGAGCTTAAACAATATTGAGTGAGAAATACAATTACATTAGAAAATATTCACACTTTTTCAATTTCATTAGAAGAACATCCGTTGAAATGGAAATTTGAAGAAGATGGCAAAAAATTGTCAGCCGAATTTGAAGACCAAATTATTCCTTTGACTTCCGAAGCTTCTAAATTTTTATGGAATTTCGCAAGCACACAAAGATATCTCAACTCCATTTATGCTGTTGGGGAATATTTTAATGAGCAAAATGAATTTTCATTTGGCGAAAGCGACAGCCAAAAAGTTAAGAAATGGCTTTTCGAAAGAGGAATTCCGTTTGACCAAAAGGTGTTTTGGGTAACACAGCCAGAATGGGGATTTATATTGACTTGGAAAATGGTAATCAAATTTTCTGATGAATTATTTTTTGGAACTAACGAATTAATCTGGGACACAACTCTAAATTGGGCCTTGATTTATGATCACAATGATGTTTTTTATTTCGGAAAAAACAGAAATTTTAATGCTGAAAAACATAGTCAAGAAATAACCGAAATAAAAAATATGATTGATAAAAATAGTGGAAACCCCTATGAGTATTTACAATCCGTGTCCACTCCAATACACCACTAGAATATATCTATTAATAAACATAAAAAAGACTACACCAATCTATAACATTTAAATTCAAACCAAAAAATGAAGAAAATTCAAATTGCATTAGTATTGCTTTTCATTAGTACACCTTCCTTTAGTCAAACCGATTTTAAATTTTACAAATCCGTTGACGATTACACAAACGATAAATTTGTACCTGGCTATGAAATAGTTGAAAATTCGTTTCATACGTCATTTTCGCAGGAGAAAGCCTTAAAGTAAAAACCAATGGTGGCAGCGAAGAAAGGGTATCTATTGCAGATTTTTGTGCAGATTTTTACAGTCCTAATGCGAATCAATTATGGAGAAGATTCAAAAATAAAAGCTACATAATTTTAGTGTACGGCGAGTTTTGTTTCTACGTCACCCCTGGATTTTCAGCCAATCCAGAATATTATTCAGAAACGATTTCAGGTCCAGTGAAAAAATTTAAAAGTAGCGTATTGACTAAAAAATTAAAAGAGAAGGGACTTTTAGAGGCTTATAAAAATGATAAGCCTAAAAGAGAATTTAAGGACAGTGTAAATGATTATTTTAATAAATTACTAAATAGAAATGTCAAATATGTCAAGTTGTTAAACGAAGTAAAGTAAGCTTTTTTTGCTATTTAGTGAGACTGTAAAATCAATAGCTAAGCAACTATATTTCTCCCTCTACTGAGAGCTTCTCGATTGTACCCATAAACAAATTAAAAATAAAATATTTTCTTTACGAGTAGAAAGTATAAGTTTTACAAGCGTAAACTGGATAGCTGATTTTATAAGAGATATTTTTTAAGGTTAAGGCATTGAATAATAGCTATTTAAAATTTGGTAGAAATACCCAAAAATCCAAAGAGAATTCAATAAATTAAACATTAAATGAAAAGAATCATTCCAATAGTAATCCTGATTTTATTTGTATTTCAAGTCCAAGGTCAAGAAAGAAAAAATCCTAAAAAAATAAAAGTTAGTGGGGATTATATTCATTCAAAAACTGAAACAGCTTTCCCCGAGTTATTTGAGAATTATAAACGAATTGAGGTTTATTCATTTGACAAAAAAGATGAAAACATTGGTGTCACCTATGAAAATGAAGTAAATGATAAAAAAACAACAATTTCGATTTATGTATATCCTACAGAAGAAGCAGCAGAAAATAGATTGAGAAATGAGTATTTGAATGCTATGCAGTCCATAGCAAATTTGTCTAAAGAAGGAATAAATGCAACGCAAAAACTTATTAGGAAAGTTGGTGAAAAATATACATGTAATGGAATTAAAGCCGAAATGAAAAACGATAAAAACGAGACAACCCAATTATCATTGTTTGAGTGCGGAACTTGGTTTTATAAAATTAGGTTAACAACAAACGAATTAGATTCAACTCAAGTTCAAGATATTGACAAAAAAATTATTGAAAAATTTGAACCAACAAGGCTTACAGGAATTAGAAAATTAAATACTAAAGCCAATATAATTTTTGCTAGAGCAGCAGTAAGAGACTCAACAATGCTAGGTTCAGTAATGGGTGGGACATTAAAAAAATTAGCTTGGGCAAATGATAATATAAAAGAAAATGAAAGGTTGTCAGGATTTCCTGATTTGTATCTCGAAATGCATTTAGAATCTATTAAAGAAATTGTCGCCTTCGAAAAAAAGCATAAATTCAAAACACTTGCTTCAACAAGAGAATATTTAGACCAATACAATGAAATTATAAACTCAGGGTTTTTAGCAGAATATTTGATGGAAAAAAATAAAATGTTATTGATAGTTCCAGAAAACATCAAATTGGATTTTAAAGCTTACGATGAGTGGAAAAAAAAGAATATAATAAAACCAATATTAGATGAGAAATTTAGCCTTATAACATATCAACAGTAAATAAAGTACTATCAGTGAACACTTCTACAACGGATTTACTTCGTCTGTTTGGCTTGCGGCCTCTGGAAGGCAATTGGCTTAATGGAAAGTTGGTTTTGTATGTCTAGTTATAACTAAAAATAAATCTTAATTTAGTCCCAAACCCGCTGCGCTGTAGTCGCCAAAAAAATAGTCAGACCTATCACTCCAAAAAACGAAAATATAATTAACCAAAAAAATATAATTATGACACCGAAACAACTTGTAAAACTTAGCAACGCAATTGGAATAACAGCGATAATTCTATTAGTTTATTGGGTTTTTACATTTATTATAATTCAAGTTTTCGGATTAAAGGTTTTTAGAGAAAATATGACAGAAACGTTTTATCTGAGCGTTTTGGGTATTCTTGCTTTAATGATTGGCTCACTAATTATAAACGTAATGTTTAATCTAACAAGAATTGCAGAAACTAAAAATAATGATGCGAATAATGCAAAATCGAATAAAAAAACATATTTAATTCTTTTTATAATTTTTCCAATAATTGGAATGATATTATTTGGCGGCGATTATTTAACATCCAACAAAAAAGAAAAAATGCTGATAAAATCCGCAAAATCAATTTTAGAGAAAAACGAAAATAATAGTTCAAAATTAGTTAACTATGAATTTTCAGAAAAATATATAAATGAAACAAGTAATATTTTAGAAATCTATTCAGAAACGGATAAGAATTTTCCAAGTGTAAATTTATTAGTTAAGGATAGTATAAATGGTTCACCTGTTTATTTAGGATTTAACCAAAGTAATTTTGAAAAGTTAAACGACACTATTGAACCGAATAAAAAAGAATATCTGTACAAAACAACTCAAGAAGAAAGAGAGTATTTAGACAAAGTATTTAGCGGAAAAAGTGAAGAATTGAGATATAGCAATCACGATGGTGACTATGAATTATTTTATCCATACAAAAAAGGCAAAAAAACAATTGTTTTATATTTTTCGGAATATGTAAGGTATGGGAAATTAGGTAGTTAAAAAAAGATGCAATCTACCAATAGCAACAACAACGGATTCACTTCGTCTGTTTGGCTTGTAGTCTCGGGTAGTTAATTGGCTTAATGGAAAGTTGCTTTTGTATTTGGTATTCCCAAAGCTTGGGATTTGTAAATCAAAAAACGTTTTACTTTAGTTTAAACTCACTGTAGTATATGCGAGTATAATCATAAACCCTAATTATGTATCAGAATTAATGAAAACATCTGAAGAAGAATTATTAATTGAAGCTATTATTTTGTTTGAGGAAAAAGCAAGTGAAATGATAAATTTATTAGCAGAAAAATTTCAACTTGATTTGAGTCGACACAATCCTTTTTCAAAACTTTTGTTGAGACAGAATAATCTTTGGAAAGGTAATTTAAATGAAGAATGGATATATTGGTTTCATGGTGATGCTTGTGATTTTGAAAATATAAAAACTAAACAATATATACATGTAAAGATTAATAGGGCATCAAATTATGGAGCGATTGACAATTTTTATCTTTTTAAATTTATTAGAACAAGTGATTCACTAAGAAATGTTTCTGAGATTATAAATTCTGAAAGTATGTTTAATGAAATATTATCTAATTTAGAGAAGAATAAAATAGTTGTCAATATTGATAAATGGCCATTACAAACTAGAGTTCTAAATAAAACGACTTTTATTACTTAGATGCTACGATAAATTTGATTAATTGGCTTAATGGAAAGTTGGTTTTGTATTTGATATTCCCAAAACTTGGGATTATAACAGAACATTTTAGCAATACTATTTATGAAAATTAAAATTCACTTATTTACTTTACTAACAGGTATTCTTTTTTTGATATCTTATTTTTTAAGTGACTTTCTTTGGGATAAATTATGGTTGTTTTACTTGACGCCTTCGATAATATTTGGTTTTTCTTTTCTAAGTTTTTTTGTAATGGCAATCCTTAAGAAAAACATATCAGGAATACTTATTGGAGTTATAATTCTTGGTGTATTTCTATACTCTGAAGTAATAGAATCAGAAATATTCAAGAGTAAAAAAATAGTAGAAGCTACTTTAATTGATGACCAAAGTGCTATGCGTTTGACGCTTCGTGCTGACAGTACTTTTGAAATGGAATCCTCTAATTTGTTCGATGAAAAAATGTATAAAGGAAACTATCAACTTGCTAATAATAAAATAATTTTCAAGGACAAAAGAGACGAAAATAATTTTATTCCTGATACTGTGTCAATTATTGGAGACAGAATTATATTGCGTTTTCACAAAAATGGCAAACCAATTACTGACTATGCTAGATACTTTGACATTACAAAAAATGAGATAAAAAAGGTATACGATAAAAAGTAAGTACTAACAGTCTTTATAATAAATTCAAGCAATCGACTTATTACAAAGTTGTTTTATATTTGATTAACCTAGTATTTGGGTTTTTCAGCATAACTATTGTTTACAAGTAGCAATGTTATAAGACATTTTATCTACTTAACCACTAATTTATAAAATGAGATATTATTTAATTTTTTTTGTAATGATAATTGTTGGCTGTAACGACCGAAGTCATTTTGTTCAAAAGCTATCGATTATTCGATATTCAGACATTCAAAGCGTTGAAATTCGAAAACAACTTTATGATAGTTTTTGTGTTATACTAGATAGTGTGCAAATTAGGAAGACGGTAGCGCTTATTAATTCCAACCAAAAAACTGAATTATTAAAAGCGGGTCCAAAATTTTGGTTAATAGTTAAACTTAAAAATAATTCAATAGTTAAATATAAAATAATCGATACGAAAATTGGAGAAAATGATTTGTATAAAGAAATGAACGATAAAGAATTTTTCAAGGCAATTTATTATGGTAATAAGAAAAGTAAAAGCCAAGTTATTGAAAAAAAAACGTATGATAATTGAAGTTTGCAAAATGACAGGATTTAAACTTAATGTAAAGCAAAATGCAGAGAATCGGAAATACAGTTGCTTCAGTTTTTAACTATCGCTATTTTAAAGAATTATTGGAAGTAAATTATTGACATACAAATAGAATGAATATGAAATTTGAATTAAAGTTTGATGAGGATATTTTCAGAAATCAAATGGATTTACTTCGTGATTTAGCTTGGAAGGATAAAATAGTATATTATAAAAACTCACATTTTCTGGGTATTTTTTTATTTATAATTGGTTGTATGCTTTTTTATGAAAGACCTAATTTATTAGGAATTACATTCATAATTTTTAGCTTGGGAATTTTAATTCCATACATCTATTATTATTTTAAAATAAAATCGTCGTACAAAGGATTTGAAGCTGCAAAAATTAAAGAAATTGAAGCTAATAAAAATCTAATTTTTCACTGGGAATTTACTGAACAATGCTTAATTGAAAAAGTTCTAGACTACGAAAGAGTGTTTAATTGGGATGACTTTATTGTATATTTAATAAGAGATAATAATTTGCTATTGATCACTAAAAATCATGAATCTATGATTTTGGGCGAAGTAGAAGTTGGTAAAGAAAATTTTGAAGAAATAATAGATTTTGTTGAAAAACGAAATGTGAAAAAAAATAAGTTGACATAAAGTATTCTAACAAAAGTCTTAAACTAGTTGTCGTGATGAGAATTATTTATTCAAAATTAACTTTTAAAGTAATAAAATGAAACGTATTAAGTTAATATTTGCTATTGTTTTAATGATGGTTATTTGGTTTTCAAAAGATGTATTTTGGTATTCAAATTTTAAAAATCTTTATAATTCAAATATTAATGGTAAAATATTGTTCATTAGACAAGGTCGAGGAGGTAAAGAATTTAAAATTAAATCAAGTGAGGATTATATTTCTCTCTATTCTGAGAATGATGAATACTTTGAAATCGGAGATTCTATTCATAAAAGTGAAAATTCCACAGAAATTAAAATTTTTAAAAGGAATAATGATACTTGGAAATATTTCAAAAGTACTTTTATACAAAAGGATTTAGATTTCTATTCTTTGATTGTAACCGAAAAATAATGATGCTAATGTTTACCTCTGCTAGTGTCTTGCTCGCTGTGGGAAAATGAAGCACCTTAGCGTAAAGCTAGTACAAAATAAAAAGAATCAAAACATGAAATGTATAGTTTACTTTTTCCTTTTGTGGATTGTATTGCCTTGTAATGGTTAATCTAATAGTCAACAGCAAAATTAAAAAAATAACACTCCAATAGGCAGTATCACAACGTATCCTAAAACCAATCAACGAGCAATTCCAAAAACGTGGAAAAGCCTTGTTGCCATTCAAAAAGATTGGATTAAAGTAGAGCGGGATCAAAAGGGCTATTTAATTTACCAACCTTGTGATGGAAAAACAGAAACCATACAGCTAAATGGTGGGCGTCTAACCATAAATTGGAGAATAGAGGACGCACAACAATTTGAACTTGAAAAATTCACAAGATTAATCGGTAATGATGCTTTTAGAGCAGACGCTTATGACAGCAAAAACAAAGTTGGCTTCGAAATAAATGTTACAATTATAGATTACAAAAACGGCATTGTTTTATGGGAATTCAACGGGAATAAATGGTTAATGACACCCAAACAAAACTATAAGAGTTTCAGAATCATCAAGAATAATTGTAAAACCGAAAAGAAGAAAGAATTGGATTTTTTGCCAAATACGAAATAAATAAGACAAATGTTGAAATCTAGATTTACATTTCGAATGCTACTTATTCTAATTCTCATACTAGCATTGACAACTATATCAATAGTTACCTTAACGAAAAATTTACCTATGGAGATTGAACAAATAAGATGGATAGATGTCTATATGGTGATTTTATTTCTGTTTACTTGGTTTTGGCTTGTATTTGGAGAATTACGCACCAAAATAATTAAAATTACAATACTTGATAATCAAGTTCAGAAGAAAAACTACTTTGGACTAAATCAAAAGTTTGATTTCAACTATTTTGATGGTTTTCAAACATCCATTTTAAGAGGTAAAGGAGAAAATCATGAATACTTGTACTTAGTAAAAGACAAAAGGAAAGTTATAAAGATATCTGAGAAATATCACAAAAACTATTTTGAATTGAAAAAAAGAATCGCAACTGATTTGAATAATTTGGGAAAAATCGAATTCAGTTATTTGGATGAACTTAAAGAAATATTTAAGTAATTTGAACGTCATTGAACATCTCTTAAATAAAATCGAACAATATGTTTAACGAAATGTTGTTTTTGTTTTTCGGGTACAATTAATTTGGATTAGAAAAGTAGAGAATAGAGGTTGCTTTAATAATAAGTGGATCAAACCAAAATGAAGAATATGAAAATAAGAATAGTTATAGTCATTGTGTTTATTTTTATTTCTTGTAAAAAAGAACTCGTAAACCAATCCAAAGATTTAAAAAAAGTAAGTAAAGATACATTAGGAAGCAAAGAAGTTTTAGATAATAAAATTGATACAATTGTAATTTCTAAAAAACATAAAACAAACAAAATTTTATGTGATTTAGACGGAGATAAATTGAATGAAATAGTTGAGATTGTAAGAGGTGAAAAAAGCGGAAAAAGCGGTTTAAGAATACTATTTGGAAACGGGAAGCGAACGGACTATTTTGGAATGGGAAATAACATTTTAAACCAAGGTTTTGACCAAATTGATTGGGCAGAAATATTTGAAAGAGCACCTAAAGATGAAATATATTGGAATAATGTAAATGATGAAGGAGATATAGTATCGGTTGAAGAAATAAAAGAATTTGATAAAATAAAACTTTTAAACGATGGAATTTTTATACATGCAAAAGAAAGTTGTGGAGGAGGTATAATCTATTTAAAAAATGATGAATATGAATGGATTCAACAAGAATAGGTCTCTTAGATCTTCAGTTTTATATTAAAATAAAGCGATACTTCTAGTAGAAAGTTAGTTTTGTTTTTTGGCTTTACTTTTTACATTATCAAATCCAAGAATAGAATTTACTTTTAAGCAAAAAAAATAATACTTTCAGTACATAAATCATCGTTATTTACTTTTTTGAAACTATAAACTAATGAAAATTAAACTTTTATTATCAGGTTGTGTGTTGTTGGTAGCAAGCAACATTATGGTTGGACAAACCAAACAAGATAGCCTAGAAATTAAACAAGCAGCATTGGATTACATCGAATCACAACACAAAGTTAATCCCAAGCAAATGGAGCGGGCTTTGCATCCTAGAATGGTAAAGCGAACCTTTTGGAAAGACAAAGCCACCAACAAAGATTACGTTCGGGAGACAACTACTGAATCGATGATTTTGCTGGCCGAAAGCTATAATAAAAAGGGCGATATGTTTCCGGTATCTCCCAAAAAGGAAGTCTTGCTACTAGATGTTTCTGAACGTACTGCTTCGGTAAAATTAATCGCTGACGAGTGGATTGATTATATGCATATTGTCAAGATCAATGGCACTTGGAAAATTATCAATGTGCTTTGGCAATTTAATGATACGAAAAAGCATTAGTCTTGAGTTCTGGTTTTGAGGTAATTATTTGACTAGTAAGAGATAATATGCAAATTCAAAATAATCTGCTTTTAGCAATTACTTTGGTTTTTAACTCCTTCTAGTGTGGGAAAGTAAAACTATTATTTTGCGTAAGGCATACAAATGTTGAGATTAAAAGAGAAATATGAATGACGAGCAACTGAAACTTTGGAATGAAATTAAAAATTTCGAATTAGATGAACCAGAAGCTTCATTAAGTTTTACTGACCGACTCGCAAGAGAAAATGGCTGGACAATAGAATATTCAATCAGAGTAATAATAGAATACAAAAAATTTATTTTTCTATTAACGATTGCAAATCACCCAGTAACACCGTCAGACCAAGTGGACCAAGTTTGGCATTTACATTTGCTTTATACTCAATCATATTGGGAGGATTTTTGTGAAAAAATAATAAAGAGAAAAATCCATCATGGACCAACAAAGGGAGGAGCAACTGAAAAAGCTAAATACACAAATTGGTATGAAAAAACAAAAGAATTATATTTAGTAACTTTCAAAATTCAAGCTCCAATGGATATTTGGCCAACAAGTGAAATAAGATTTTCAGAAATTGAATTTGAACGAGTAAACGTAAAAAGAAACTGGATCATCAAAAAGCCTTTTAAATGAACTATTTGTCACAGCTTACACCAGCAGAGATATTGATTTTAACCAAAGACAATGTAACGCAACAAGAAATTTTAAAAATAACTTTTATCGATTTATTATTTAAAAATGTTTTAAAAGTTTTTGAAGTACAACGCCAAGCTCACATCAAGGAAGAAGTTAGAGTTTACAAGTATGTTGGAACTGGACAAAATTACAGCAATTATAATTCACTAAATCACGAAAGAGTATTCCTTTCAACTTTTGGAATGGATAATTCAATAGAAATATTGTTTCAAAATTTGGTTAAAATTGGCTACCAAAAATCAAGGACCTTATCTGATTTGAAAAATGATATTATAAAAACACCCACATTAAAAAAATGTTTTACTCAAAACATTTTTCAAAAAATATTTTATGGCTACAGTTTCACAGAATATGGAATGATATTAAAAAAGAAAGTTCAAAAGGAAATTGAAGAACTAGGTAATGAACTTTCAGGCATTAATG
The DNA here is from genome assembly GCF_038739875.1 of Flavobacterium polysaccharolyticum. Classification (NCBI taxonomy): domain Bacteria; kingdom Pseudomonadati; phylum Bacteroidota; class Flavobacteriia; order Flavobacteriales; family Flavobacteriaceae; genus Flavobacterium; species Flavobacterium polysaccharolyticum. Next base: position 202,523 of record NZ_JBCGDP010000008.1, on the reverse strand, counting down.
ATATTGATAATCAAAAAGCAATTGAACTTATTAAAGTAATCGGAGCAAATATTTTTTTACTGATAAACGTTGATTATGAATTGTTACAACAAATCGATAAAGATTTAGGAGTCGAACTAAATAAAAACAATTCAATTGACGGAGGAAGCGGTTGTATTGGTTGCAGTCTAAGTTTTGATGACTATTCTATAAGTTTTGATAGTGGCTGTGGTGGAGACAGCGGTTGTGGCGGGAATGGTGGATGTTCTGGCTGTGGAGGTTGTGGCGGAGATTAACATGTGTAAGTTGCTTGTAGTTAAGCATTTTATCTAACTCTTATACGGCATAAAAAGTTATTAGTTTTTTCATTTTTGTATCTTAAACTAATAGACTTACGTAATTTAGGTGATTAATTAGAAAAGGGATAGATGGAATGTAACAAATTAACAAAATGAGCTACTAAAAGAGAACTATACTTCTTTATGAAAACCCAATAAAAACTATGAATTTAAAATCAACAATGTATTGTGGTTTATTTTTATTAATAAGCTCAATAGCTGTAGCACAAGACGCACTGTGGCTACGTTATCCTTCTATTTCTCCTGATGGAAAAACAATTGCTTTTGGCTACAAAGGCGATATATATTTGGTAAACGCTCAAGGAGGTACTGCTGTTCCTCTTACGATTCATGAAGCGCATGATATGATGCCTGTATGGAGTAAAGACGGAAAACAAATTGCATTTGCTAGTGATCGTTATGGTAATTTTGACGTATTTGTTTTACCAGTAACAGGAGGAACACCAACTAGACTGACCTATAATTCGGCTGCCGATTATCCTTATGATTTTTCTCCAGATAGTAAGAATGTACTTTTTGGTAGCGGTCGCCAAGTTGCTAACAGTAATATCCATTTTTATTCCCCACGATTGTTTCATAATTTATACGCTGTTACTGTAACTGGGGGAAAGCCTGTTTTAATCACAGAAGGCGGAATTGAATATGCTAGATATAACAAATCAGGGAATCAAATTGTCTTTCAAGACCGAAAAGGGTATGAAGATGCTTTGCGAAAACACCATACCAGTAGCGTGACTCGAGATATTTGGATTTTTGATGTAGACAAAAAAAGCTACACAAAAGTCAGTAACTATGTAGGCGAAGATCGAGAACCGGTGTATAGTAATGATAGTCAAAGTTTATATTATCTAAGCGAAGCTAATGGGAGCAATCAAAACATCTATAAGCAAAACTTGCAATCCAAGTCCTTCACAGCTTTAACTTCTTTTAAAAATAATCCAGTAAGACATTTAAGTGTGTCACAAGACAACAAGTTGTGCTTTTCTCAAGATGGAGAAATTTACACTTTAGTAGAAGGCGCAACACCTATAAAAGTCAAAATTAACATTCAAAATGATGGTAAAGGGAATGTAGAAAGAAATGTTCCGATTGCTGGGAATATTTCAGAATTTGTTCCTAGTCCAAACGGGAAAGAAATTGCGATTGTTTCTCGCGGTGAGATCTTTGTTACCAATGCTGAAGGCGGTAGCACCAAAAGAATTACAAATACACCAGAACAAGAGCGTCATGTGCAATGGTCCCCAGACAATAAAACCTTAATCTATGCCACCGAAAGGGGAGATAGCTGGGATATTTATACCGCAAAAGTTGAAAGAAAAGAAGAAGCTTATTTTTACTCATCGACTATTATTAAAGAAGATAAGTTGCTTTATTCTGATAAAGAGGAGTTCATGCCTAAATTTAGTCCAGATGGTAAAGAAGTTGCTTTTATTGAAGAAAGAAATATCGTTCGTATATACAATTTAGCTACAAAAAGTACCAGAACGGTTCTGCCCGAAGGAAGAAATCATAGCTATTCTGATGGTGATTTTAGTTTCAATTGGAGCGATGATAGTAAGTGGCTATTTATAGATGATAGTATGGGGAATTTTAGCGCGTCACATACTGCTATGGTCAAAGCTGATGGTTCTGAAACAAAATATCCTATTATGAGTGGTTTTGGAGAAGATTCAGCAAAACAACAAATGAAAGGCAAAGCTCTTGCTTGGTTGAGTAGTAAAGAAGGTAGAAAATCACTAGCCAATCAAGGTAGTAGAGAACTTGATGTTTATGCTGTTTTTTTTGATAAAAAGGATTATGAAAATTTTAAGTTGTCAAAAGAAGAAGCTGCTCTGTTGAAAGAGACGAAAGACAAAGAGAAGGAAGCCGAAGATAAAAAATCGGATAAAGAAACAACAGATAAGGGTAAAGTAGAGAAAAGTAAAAAAGAGGAGATTAAACCTTGGAATCCTGATTTGAATGACCTAGAAACAAGAAAAGTTCGTGTAACAATCAACAGTTCATCAATTGCCGATTTTGTTTTTAATGATGATGGAAGTAAACTGTTTTATTTAGCTGCATTTGAAAAAGGTTTTGATCTTTGGGTAACTGAAACAAGAACAAAAGAAACTAAGATTTTAGCTAAGTTAGGAGCTTCACCTAGCGCACTATTTTTGAGTAAAGACAATAAAACTTTGTTTGTAAAAAATGAAGGAAGATTATCAAAAGTTGATACTGAAAGTGGTAAAATAACGGGAATTGATGTGTCTTCTGAAATGGTTTTGAATACAGAAGCCGAGAGAAATTATATTTTTAATCACATGTGGAGACAAACGGCTAAAAAGTTTTATGATCCAAAATTGCATGGGGTTGATTGGAAAATGTACAAAGAGACTTATGCTAAATTTTTACCACACATCAATAATAATTTCGATTTTCAAGAATTATTGAGTGAAATTCTAGGAGAGCTAAATGGTTCGCATACTGGTGGGAGATATACTTTTACTCCATCAAATCCTGATGTAACAGCTTGTTTAGGTTTGTTGTATGACGAAAAGAATAGTGGTGACGGTTTAAAAGTTACAGAAGTGATTTTAGGTGGACCTTTTGATAAAGCTACCTCTAAAATGAAGGCAGGTTCGACTATTACAAAGATTGATGACGAAACGATTACTGCTAAGGTTGATTGGGCTAAATTTTTAAATAGAAAGGTTGGTAAATTAATTTTAATTTCGGGAGTAGATGAGAATGGAGTTGCATTTCAAGAAGCAGTTAAGCCAATCTCATTTGGAGAAGAATCAGGTTTAATGTACAACCGTTGGATTAAAAAGATGAATCAAATAACCGAAAAATTAAGTAATGGAAAAGTAGGTTACGTTCATGTTCAAGGAATGAATGATGGAAGTTTTCGTGAGGTTTATGATCAAGTGATGGGTAAAAATTTCGAGAAACAAGCATTAATTGTCGATACACGTTTTAACGGTGGAGGTTGGTTACACGACGATTTGAATACATTTTTAAGCGGAAAGCGTTATTTAGAATTTGCTCCACAAGGAAACAGATTGAAAGAAGCTGAACCACTTGGAAGATGGACAAAACCAAGTTGTGTTTTGATGAGTGAAGGTAATTATTCTGATGCTTTTATTTTTCCTTATGTTTATAAGCAAAATGGTATAGGTAAGCTAATAGGTACTGGTGTTCCGGGAACAGGAACAGCGGTTTGGTGGGAAACACAAATTGATCCTACTTTAGTGTTTGGGATTCCTATGATCGCTACTATTGGAAAGGAAAATGTACCAACAGAAAATCTACAAGTAAATCCAGATATACCAGTAGCAATGACGTATGAAGATTATTTAAACGGAAGCGACAAACAATTAGAAAGAGCTGTAGAAGAAATGCTCAAAACTATAAAATAACATTTTTATGTAGGTATAGACTTAACTCAAATTATGGAGTGTCCATAAGTAAGTTTGGTCATATTATTGTAATTATTTGATAAAACAGAAGTATCTTTAATGAGATGCTTCTGTTTTTTTTATAAATTTAGGTTTGCGTATTCTGATTATAATCCCATATATTTGAGAGTAAAAGCAAAAAAAATATGGCAACAAACACTATTCAGCTACTTCGCGTTTTGGCAGTACTAGTAGCAAAAGTATTTCGAGCTTTTTTTAGATAATTAACTACTTAATTTTAAATACAAATACATTGAAAATAAATACCTTATTACCTGGACAATCAGGGCTAGAGATTTTATGCGATAGTTATTTTATAGAAAATATTGAATCATTTCAGGAGTTAATGGAGGTGTACAATTTGTACAAACAGAACAATCCTGAAAAGACAATAATTGTAACTTTAGATGATTTAGGACAAGCAGAATACACAAGTGTTCATTCAACAATGTCTAATGATTTGGATACTATCGAAGGTCATGATTTGTCAGGAGTTGATAAAGAGTGTTTTGAAAATGGTGAGCATTTGGGTTACCTTTCAACTCCATCTGAGTTTTTTATTCTTAAAGAGAACTTCCTCAAACAAGTAATTGATGTAAATTTTTTAACGGCATGCGACAAAGGATTGACAATTGATGAAGACGAATTGGCTATTTTAGAAAAAATCAATCAATCTCCATTTGAATTTCTAGACAAAAAAATCATTCTCAAAATTGTTCCAGTAAAGAATGCTTATGAAGGTGTTTGTGGATTTCCAAACGGCTATTTTTCTAGCGATTTGGATCCATTTGAAAATTATGCTTTGGCTAAACATTTATTTGAGAAATATGGTTTAGCACTTTTTGGAATTGGAGCTTCATTTTTAGGCTTTACTATGAATAGGACTCTAGATATACAAGAGGTACAAGAGTTGGGGATAGATTTATCAAATTTGTATGATGCAACTCCCGAACTATTCGTGAAATTGCTTGAAATTACCCAAGAGAAGGGCTATTTGTTTTTAAAATATGTCGAATATTTAGATAATTAAAATAAGTATTACACTTTTCAACATAGCATATTGGTAAAGAAGTATATTTTGATTTTTTTTAATCTTTAGTATTTCTTGAATTTTGTATAGTTAAGAGTATTCTTGAAGCTATTCGTAAATAAGTGGTAACTGTGATTTTTTTTGTAAAAAGTAACTTTTGAGTTAATTTAAATTAATGAGTATGGCAACAAACACTGTTCAGCTACATCGCGTTTTTGCGGCACCAGTAGCAAAAGTATTTCGAGCATTTGTCGAGGCAGATGCTATGGCTTCTTGGTTACCTCCTTATGGCTTTGTTTGCAAAGTAGACCATTTGGAAGCCAAAGTTGGAGGAACCTATCGAATGTCGTTTACCAATTTTACGACAGGTAGTAGTCATTCGTTTGGAGGGGAATATCTAGAAATACTGCCCAATGAACAATTGAAATATACCGATGTCTTTGACGATCCCAATTTGCAGGGTCAAATAATTACTACGATTCAATTTGAAACGGTTTTGTGCGGTACACAACTTTGGATTACTCAAGAAGGGATTCCCGAGGCCATTCCAACGGAAATGTGTTACTTAGGTTGGCAAGAATCGCTAGAGAAACTAAAACGTTTGGTAGAACCTAACATTCCCGATGCTTAATTCAAATACTCACTTTTTAAACATGTAACTATGGCTAAAATAAATCCTTATATTCATTTCAACGGCAATGCTGAAGTCGCTTTTTTGTTTTATCAATCGGTTTTTGGTGGTGAGTTCACAGTGTTGTCACGATTCAAAGACATCGCTTCTGAAGAAAATCCTATAGCAGATCATGAAGCGCATAAAATTATGCATATCGCATTGCTGATTGGTGACTCGAATTTGCTAATGGGAAGTGATGTTCCAGAGGTGTTGGGACAAGTAAATGAAAACGAAAACAGAAGTAAAATTATGATTAGTGCCGCTAGCAAAGAAGAAGCGTATCATGTTTTTAATGGTCTTTCTGCAGGAGGAACGGTTGAAGTACCAATGGATGAAAGTCCTTGGGGAACGCTATTTGGTATGTTTCGTGACCAATTCGGAATTGAATGGATGATAGATTTCAATCCTGAAAAGTAAGGGGAGATAATTTGAATTTGAATCTTTTCATTTTTTTTATTTGTAAACCAATACTAATCTTTAGTTAAATAAATTCATACTAAATAGTTATCTAGTCAATTACCTTTAAATTTGAGTTGGACTATAAAACCATTAGCTATGAAAAGACATGCCACCGCAGTTTGGAAAGGTTCCTTAAAAGAAGGAGCAGGGAAGTTAAGCACACAAAGTACTACTTTGTCGAATACCCAATATTCATTCACTTCAAGATTTGAGGAAGGAGTAGGGACCAATCCCGAGGAATTAGTTGCTGCTGCTCACGCAGGCTGTTTTACTATGCAGTTGACCGCTTTTATTGGAGAAACGACAGCAGTTATCGAAAGCATTGATACCAAATGTGTGATCAATTTGGTTGAAGGGATTATTATCGGTTCGCATTTGACAGTACAAGCAAAAATTAGCGGTATTACCGATGAAGTTTTTCAAGAATTGATAACCAAAGCAGAAAAGAATTGTCCTATTTCTAAATTATTCAACACCGAAATTACTACTACAGCCACTCTGTTATAAGTACTATTTTTTTAATACAAGAAAAGAGCCAATTGTTTTAATTGGCTCTTTTCTTGTAAATGGATTTCGTTTTATTGGTAGATCAAGGCTGGTTTACCCTCTACACAAGTCACAGCTTTAGGCATTGAAGTAACCTCACAAGTGGAGATAAGTTCCCATTTTTTATTGAAGGCTTCTACAGCATTATTATAAGCCTTGATTTTGGTTTCGAATACAGTTATGTTTATTCCTTTTGCATAAGGAATATAAGAGTCTACGCCTCCACAAGGTTTTGTACCTATTCCTTTGAATGCCCACTCCTCTGGATTGGTACAAGGTAAAGACTTGATTAATGAAAGACTGATAATTTCATCATACATTATTTTTAATGCTGCATAATCTTCTTCTTGTGTAGTAGAATCATCATTGCTGCAAGATAACAATGTGCTGCACATTGCCAATAGCATAAAAGTTATTTTTTTCATAAGTATTGATTTAGTATTGATGTTACTAAGACGAAAAAGCATTCAAAAGGTTGCGTCAGTACTTTGAAATGCAATAGAAAAAAGACTTAGGTTGCTACTATAACAGCTGATAAGTTATCTAAAAAATTATTTATTTTTCGATTTAGGACTATACACATACCCAAAACTGAGTTCAGAGAAATCAGCTTGTCCTAAGTTTGAATTAATATTTGCAGCTATAAATACATTGTGCTTCGGAGCTTTTTTTGCGGTAATTGCATAATAACGGAAGCCTAAACGAGAAGAAATGTATTGTTTTGTTTTTGCTTTGGTTCCAAACTCATCAGCGATATAGCCTGTTGCGGTATAGCTTCCATTGTTTACATACCAATCTAATTTGTAAGCTGGTTTGTAAAGATTAATTCCTAATTCTGCTTCTACACTGAAATGGTTTATTAAAACTTCACAATTGCTAAATATTCCAATAGCAGTTGCGTTTTGAAAAGGATTGTTTGTCAATTTTGGGAAATTCGTAGTAATTATGTTACCTTCTTCTTTGATGAAGTCGTAATAATCTTCATAAAATCTATAATAGAAGCTTAGCCCATATTTGAACGATTTGTTCTTTATTCGCCCCATTCCAAAGGATGCGGTATATACATTTTTAAGAGAATTGTAATTTCTATATAATGTTTTTTGTCCAAAACCCAATCGAGTGGTATAGTAAGTCTGTGTTTCAGAAGAATAAGAATCGGGAGTGTCCTCTGACAAGTTCAAAGTATTTTTTGTAAAATTGAATTCGGTTTTGACTGTAGCCAAAAAGGAATTCAAACCAAGATTAGGCCAGCGGGTGTGACCATTAGAGAAATGGGTAAATCCACCACCAATTTTGAGGTTGATGTCTTTACGATGCAACAAATCATAGTATAAAAAGGAACGAAAAGCCCAATTGAAGTGTGTTGAGATGGCATGGTTGCCATAGTTGGTCACTTTGTTATAGATAAGATTGTTGTAGGATCCACCCAAACCTATTTGAAAGCGGATTCTATCGGTGACCTTATTCAGAATGCCAAAATCGAAGAAAGGCATTATAGTAATGCCATAACCTACTTTTTCTTGATTTCCAAAATCGGCATAGGAGAGCAATATACCCGTTTTTGGATAATTCAGTAGTTTGGCCCAACTGTCTTTTTCATAGGTAGTGGTGCCTAGTGTAAGGTCAAAACCTTTTTGAATTTTTGTCTCTGGATAAATGCTTAGTGGAGGCATTGTTTGTCCCATTGAGTAACCAACTCCAATAAAGTTAAAGTTTTTTTTGGTTGTTATGATACTTTCTTGTGCTGTTGTAATTGAACTAATTAATACGATTAGAAATACGGTTGTTTTTTTTAAGATCATTTTTGTAGAACCTAGTAATTTGATTTAGAGACTAAATCATGTTTGAAAAATTTATTATTGCTGATTTTTTGTGGTACAAAAATAAGAACTAGAATCAATTAAAAAAATTATTCAAACAAATCTGAGGACAAATATCGATCACCACGATCACAAATAATTGCCACAATGACACCAGACTTCAAGGTCTCTGCTGTTTTCAAAGCAGCTGCTACGGAACCACCGCTGCTCATTCCTGCAAAAATACCTTCTTCTTTGGCTAAACGTTGGGTCATGGCTTTGGCTTCTGCTTCGGTTACTTCTATAAAGGTATCTACTTTTGAGGCATCAAAAATTTTAGGTAAATATTCTTGTGGCCATTTGCGAATACCTGGAATTTGCGAGCCATCACTCGGTTGCGCACCAACAATTTGAATGGAAGGATTTTTTTCTTTCAAATAAGTTGAGGTTCCAATAATGGTTCCTGTAGTTCCCATAGCCGATACAAAATGTGTTACAGTTCCTTGGGTATCTTCCCAGATTTCTGGACCTGTAGTGTTGTAATGTGCCTTCCAATTATCATCGTTAGCAAATTGATTGAGCATGATATAACCGCCTTCGGCTACTTTTTTGTCAGCATAATCTCTTGAACCAATGATGCCAGTACTTGCAGGAGTCAAAATTACAGTAGCTCCATAAGCTCTCATGGTTTGTGTGCGTTCTATGGTAGAATCTTCGGGTAAAACCAATTCTATTTCGATGTTGAATAATTGTGCAATCATCGCCAATGCAATACCTGTGTTTCCACTAGTAGCTTCGATTAATTTATCGCCTTTTTTGATGTCTCCACGTTCAATCGCCGATTTGATCATGTTGTAGGCTGCACGGTCTTTAACGCTTCCTCCAGGATTATTTCCTTCGAGTTTTAAGAGTAATTTTACGTTAGGATTTTGAATTAAATGTTGACTTATTACTAATGGCGTGTTTCCAATTAGATCGACTAACTTTTGTGGTTTCATTATCGTTTTTCTTTTATCTTAACCTCAGTTGTTGTTGTGTTTAATACAGTAGAATTGGCTGGAATCGATTTGGTAACCCATGAATTTCCGCCTACAATACTATTTTCTCCAATAATCGTTTCGCCTCCAAGTATAGTGGCATTGGCATAAATGCAGACGTTTTTTTCAACCGTTGGATGGCGTTTGGCATTTTTCATTTCCTTACTTACACTCAGCGCGCCTAAGGTAACACCTTGGTATATTTTGACGTTTTCTTCTATTACAGTCGTTTCACCAATCACAATTCCAGTAGCGTGATCAATAAAAAATGGAGAAGAGATAGTAGCTCCTGCATGAATGTCTGTACCTGTGATTCGGTGTGCGTATTCACTCATTAATCTTGAGAAAAGTAATAAGTCTAGCAAATATAATTCGTGACTTAATCGGTAGATGGCTATGGCATAAAAACCAGGGTAAGCTAGATATACTTCTTCAATACTGTTCGAAGCAGGATCATTTTTAAGGATATAGGCTGCATCTTGATTGAGTTGCTCTAGTACCAAAGGCAATTTCTTAAGAAAATTATCCCAAGCACATTCACATAATTCTTCAGCTTTTTTGCAGGCAATTTTAGCAATGTCTTTAAATTGAAGTTCTAGTTCATCAATGCTTTGGTCTAAAGGGGCATTCGAGTCAAAAAGGGTATAAAACAGTTTTTCAGTAAATGCTTCTGTTTTGGTTTTTATGCTATAATTAATAGTCAAATGACTCTTGTGCGAACGAATATTTTGAATGATTTGCTGTCTTGACACAATAATAAAATTATAAAATGAATTCGAAACCGTAAAAGTAAGATGTTTTTTAGAGATAGCAGTATTTTTGAAAGCAATAAATATAACTTTAGTCTATTTTTTTGATAGATTGTATAGGATATATTTGCAAAAAAAACAGCGAAACATATTCTATTTATGTTTCGCTGTTTATTATATAATTTTAGAAATTATTTTTTATCTAGTTGAGCAATCTTTTCCCAATTTTGATTTTCTTTTAATGCAACTCCGATATAGATATCTTTTTTATTTAGTTTAAATGCAGTTCCTTTGTTCATTTCTGCCTTAACATCACTTGGAGTCAAGTTGTAAATAGCTCCTGTTATTGGGTCAATAATAATTCCGATAATACCTCCAAAAACGATATTACCTAAATACCAAGCATTGAATTTTTTAGTTAAATTAGTTTCATAAGTTTGGTAACCATCTAATTTAATCATCACATGGTGTTCTTTGTTTCTTTCTAATTTTATTTCGAAAGGAGTTTTGCCAACTTCTACTTCGTCAATAAAAATTGAAGCTTGTGCTGGGTTACTATGAAAGCTAACTTTCTGTTTTGATCCAGATATTATAGTTGCACAACTAGATAATAATAAGCTTAATGATAATGCTGAGATTACAATTTTTTTCTTCATTTGTTAATTAATTTGTAGTTTGTATTGAGGAATATTATTTATATCACTTGTAGTGTAATAAAAATCAACTTTTATTCTATAGCAAGTACTCCATAAATCAGGTACTTTTTTTTCAGTCACTTTTACTACATTGGCTCCTTTTTCTCGAGCTAATTTTCGTGCTTTTATTAAATTTGAATTGAAGTCACAATCGGTTGAAAAACCACTGTCTTGAAAATGAGCACTACCAATTTTTTCTGCATCTTTCGGAACACTATGATGTGTATCTAGTAAAGCGACTTTATCTTCGATTGTTAATGGTTTTTTAGGATTTTCAAAAGTAGATTGAATACTTACACTACAGCTCAATAGCATTAAAGTACAAAAAAGGTATGCTAGTTTTTTCATATTTATTTAAGTTTAATGTATATAGAATTGTAATTTTTTGAGCGAATACCAAGTAGCCCGTATACTGTTTCTCCTTGTTTGATTTTTTTACCCAATAAATTAAATTCTAATAAATCTTGTTTGAATTTTTTATTAGCCGAGCTTGCTGTTAAAATATTACCCCCAGCTATTCCTGGACCAATTATTACACCTATTGGCAATGAACTTGTTTGTTCAGTGTATCCGTTAGAATTAGTAGATGTGGTATTAAATTGCATTGGTGTCAATAATAAATACCATAAATACGAGGCAGGACTTTGTTTTAAAGATTGAAAAATTTCTTTGTTTTCAAGTAGTGTTAGTTCATTTCCATCACCATAAATAAGAGCAAGATTGTCTCCTATAGTTAGTTCATTTTCTGAAGAATTCGTAACTTTAACAGCAATTAACTTAATGTCATTTTTCGCTTCCTTTTTTGAATATTTTTTATTCAATATATCATATTTATAACTAAATGTTACTTTTTCATTTTTATCATTAGATATATAGTTAAATTTAGAAGGGTCTATGTTTTTGTAACCAGATGCACAACTTGAAAAAAACAGGTAAAGTAATGAGAGAACTAGAATTTTTTTAAATTTCATTTTAAATGTTTGTAGATGGGTAAAGTTTATTGCTTTTAACAACTAAACAAATGTAAAATTTTTCTTTTTTTTTATGAATTTTTATCTCTATTTTTTATAATTTTTATTTCATTATTAATCAATCGTTTAACTTTTCTTTATGAAAAATCACTCCACTTTTAAAAGTGACCTTTCCAATATTGAGTTTTCTCTCAATGAACGTATTTCTGGTCATGCTATACAAAATCCCATTTTAGGACTCATAAAAGCGGATCACCCTGATTTTAGTAGTGATCAATATATGTCGATTTCTGAGTTGAATTTTTATAGAGAAAAATACATTTCAAATTATCTTTTGACTGAAATTGGAGAATTGAGTCACTTAGAGCAACATGTTATTGGTTCACTCAAGGAAGACACTTCTTTGGTTTTAGAAGTTGAAGATGAGATAGAGACGCGTACTTTTGGTCAAATTGTAGCAGACAAAGTGGCTACTTTTGGTGGAAGTTGGACTTTTATCATTTGTTTTGGAATCTTTATTTTAGTGTGGATATGCATCAATACTTATGTTTATCTCAATAAAGGGTTTGATCCTTATCCGTTTATTTTGTTGAATTTAATTTTGTCTTGTTTGGCGGCTTTGCAAGCTCCTGTGATTATGATGAGTCAAAATCGTCAGGAGGAAAAAGATAGAGAACGAGCCAAAAAAGATTATATGATCAATCTAAAATCAGAATTAGAAGTACGTATGTTGCATGATAAATTAGATCATCTCATCCAGCACCAACAACATGAGTTGATTGAGATTCAAAAAGTACAAATTGAAATGATGAATGATATTTTAAGTCGTATGAAAATGTGATTCTTATTAAAAATGCTTGTAGACATAGCCTCCAATTACAAAGAAGAGGTTGATAGCAATTAGAATTGTTAATCCATTTTTGGTAAAGGCTGTTTTTTTATTGGTATAAAATAAAAAAATACCACAAAACATTGCAAGCATGGAGTACACCGCAGGATACATAGCAAAAGCCGCACTCCATTCTCCATTTAGTAACAAAAGTAAGGCACGTTGAAATCCACAACCTAAGCATTCTACACCAAAAAGTGTTTTGCTCAAACAAGGAATCATGTATTTTTCTAGATGCATTTGCTTTTATTTAGTACAATTTTACAAAAAAAAGCCGATTCCTTTTTCAATAATCTATCTCACCAATTTTATTTCTTATTTTTGAAGCTTGAAATTTTTTAAAATGAAGAAATTGATGATTCTGATAATGGCAGTAGCCATTGGAGTGGCGTTTTATGAGCAAAGTAAGCCAGACAAAAATCCCTATTTAATGATTGTGGCTATAGTTGTTTTTATGTTTGGATTGATGCGATTAAGTGCCAAAACACCTAGTAAAAATCAAGATAAAGAAGAAAATGATGTGGAATAAAGGAGATCAAGTAGCAGTTTTAGACGATGCAATTAACGGAAAGATTATAGCGATAAATGGTACTAAAATTACGATTGAAACAGAAGATGGTTTCATGATGCATTTTTCTACTCATGAATTGGTTAAGTTAAACCAAACGAATAATTTGATGGATTCTATTAGAAGAATTAATGTAGATGAAATTATTAAAGAAAAAACGATTCCAGCTCCTAGAAGTTTTGTAAAAGAACGCAAAGAGAAAAGAGAAGTCGGTGTTCCTGAATTTGATTTGCATATCGAAAAACTGGTGCCTAATAAGCGTGGCATGTCTAATTATGATATTTTGACGCTACAAGCCGAAACCGCCAAGCGCCATATTGAATTTGCTATTCGTAATCGTATTCCAAAAATCGTTTTCATTCACGGTGTTGGAGAAGGAGTACTCAAAGCCGAATTGGATTTTCTCTTAGGACGGTATGATAATGTCTCGTTTCAAGATGCCAATTATCAAAAATATGGTTTAGGCGCTACAGAAGTGTATTTTAAACAGAATAGTAAATAATACTAGTGCAAAAAAGGTCAATTCCACTCGAATTGACCTTTTTTGTGTTTGAAAAAATGAAGGATTAATTTGTAATTAATTCTCCATAGGTATAATTGTCTCCCAACGAAAAATTATCACTTCCTCTTACCATTTTTACTTTTTTAAGCACTATGGTATGTTTGTATCCAGTACCAAAAGTTGTGGTAGTAACTTCAATTATACCCTCTGTATTGGCTACGCCAGCAGCGGCTTTCCATTCTTGAAAAAGTGTTGGTGTTGCAGGAGTGTTGGTGTTACAAAAATAGCTTTCTGTCAAAAGACCAGTATACGATCTGTAGATGAGAGAATTGGTTGTACTACCAATTAGTGCCGTTCTAGGTGTATTCAAAGGCGTTACTTCGTTTTTAATCAATCCCGCTTCAATGTTATTTAAGGTTAACGCCTCACTATTGATGAAATTGTATACTTGTTTGGACGTAGCGCACTGCCCTAAAGTTTTTGTAAAAGCAAATGGAATTGAAGATACAGTGGTTTTGTAATCCCCAAAAACAAACTCATCATAGACTTGCGTACCATTTGTTTTTTGAAAGGTGACATTTTTTAGCACGATCAAATGGTTGTAACCAGTAATTTTAGTGCTGTTAGTAGTGGCATCTGTTGTTTTTATTGGAGTACTAGTAATCACTATTTTTCCACCGGCTTCTGCAGTCCATTGGTCAACTACAATTGGGATTGCTGGGGGAATGGTTTCACAAATGTTATCTGCTTTTACGGTTCCGTTAAAAAAGCGATACACGACTCTAATACTTCCTCCAATAGTAATTTCTTGTGTTTTGGTTTCACTAGGAAATACTACTTCAGGAAGTTCTAATAATAAAGCCTCTTTTTCATTTAGTTTGTAAATAATATCATTGTTGGCACAGGTGGCAACTGTTGCATCGTCAAAATTAATATCTTCCAAAAAAAGATCACCGTCATCACAACCGCTAATCATAACTACTAAGAATAGTATTCCTAAAAATCGTTTCATTTCTTTACTTTATTTTAAGCAAAAATAGAATTTTTAATTGGTATCCGCTTCATTCCCTATTTTAAAATCATGTTAATGTAAGCCGATTTGTTTTTGAAGGAAATACAAGCCAAATGAAATTAGTACCTTTGCTGTACTATTTAATCTAGATGAAACAAACGAAACATTATCTTGCTGCTTTTTCTGCTTTTTTTATATGGGGATTTTTTAGCTTAGCACTGAAACCTATTGCAGACTTTCCTTCTTTGGATATTCTTTTTTACCGTGTTTTTTTAAGTGTTTTTCTTTTAACGCTTTTGAATGTGGTTTTTAGGAAAAGTGTCATTCGTGAGAATTGGATTCTTTTTCAAAATTTTGAACCAAAAGTTAAGAAAACGATTCTGTGGTTGACACTAGGAGGAAGTTTGATATTGGCTTCGAATTGGTTTATTTTTATTTATGTAGTCAATCATGTGAGTGTAAAAGCGGGTTCCTTGGCTTACTTGATTTGCCCGATATTGACGACCGTTTTTGCCTTTTTCCTTTTAAAAGAAACACTGTCAAAGACGCAATGGTTTGCAGTTTCATTGAGTGTTGTGAGTTGTTTGTTGTTATCGATGAATGATTTACATGATATTTTTTACAGCTTGGTGGTAGCGGCAACTTATGCGCTCTATTTAGTAAGTCAACGAAAAAACAATCAAATGGATAAACTTTTGGTACTCAATGTGCAATTGCTTTTTATTGCATTACTGATTCTGCCATTTTATCCTATTTATAGTGGTCCGCTGCCTAGGACACCTTTGTTTTATGGCTGTTTGTTATGTATTGTGGTCTTCTTTACGATTATTCCTTTATTTTTAAATTTGTTTGCATTGAAAGGAATTTCCTCAGCGACAGTTGGAATTTTGATGTATATCAATCCAATGATTAATTTTGCGATTGCTTTGTTGTATTTTAAAGAGAAAATAAATGGAACACAACTCTTTTCGTATGTACTGATTTTGATTTCTGTTGTGATTTTTAATAAGAAAGTCATTTTGGAACTATTGAGAAAATCAAAAGAAAAACGATTGGTTGCCTAAAGAGCGTCTGGTTTTGCAGGGTTTGCGTGAGGGTAGTAGTGGAGCTCTTTTTTAGAGACTTTTTTGGCTCTAAAAAAAGCGGGAACGGATGCCCGACCCGACTTTTTCTGGCGGGGCACGCCCAAATAAAAATGAATAGTATTTAATTATGAAAAAAGTATATCTCGACAATGCTTCTACAACTGCGATGCGTCCCGAAGTGATTCAGGTGATGGTGGATTGTATGGCGCAAGATTACGGAAATCCGTCGTCTACGCATAGTTTGGGGCGTCACGCCAAAAGTATTTTGGAACTGTCTAGAAAGAGTATTGCCAAGGCTTTGAATGCTACGGCGCAAGAGATTTTGTTTACATCGGGTGGGACAGAGGCCAATAATTGGATTTTGCGTTCGGCAGTGAAGGATTTGAAAGTGAGGCGAATTATTTCGAGCAAAATGGAACATCATGCGGTTTTGTATCCTATTTTGGAATTGCAAAAGGAGTTCGGTGTTCAAGTGGAATATGTAGAAAATTCGGCTGATGGCGTTCTTGATTTGACGCATTTAGTGGACTTGCTTTCTGAATCTTCGGAGAAAACTTTGGTGAGTTTGATGCATGTGAACAACGAAACGGGCGTGGTTTTGGATTTGGAACGTGTGTCACAAATTTGTCAAGAGCATCATGCTTTATTTCACTCGGATACGGTGCAATCTGTAGGCAAAGCGATTTTAGATTTACAAAAAGTGCCTGTAGATTTTATAGTGAGCAGTGCCCACAAATTTCACGGCCCAAAAGGGGTTGGTTTTGCTTTTATTCGAAAAAACTCGGGTTTACAGCCTTTGTTTTTTGGTGGTGAACAAGAAAAAGGACTGCGTTCTGGAACTGAAGCAATTCATCAAATTGCAGGAATGGCAAAGGCTTTGGAAGTTTCTTATGCTAATTTAGAAGCAGAACAGCCGCAAATCAGTGCTCTAAAACAGTATTGTTTGGAACAATTAGCGTTGCACTTTCCTGGAGTGAAAGAAAATGGAACTGCTACTTTTTACCCGATTTTGAATGTGCAATTGCCTTTTTCAGCAGATAAAACGGCTATGATTTTGTTTTATTTGGATATGAAAGGGATTTTTGTTTCGAGAGGAAGTGCTTGTCAGTCGGGGAGTGTGAAGCCCTCGCATGTGTTGGCTGAAATGCTTTCGGAAGATGATTTGAAAAAACCAAGTTTGCGAATATCGTTCAGTCATTTATCTACTCAAGAAGATGTAGATTTATTGATTGAGGCGTTGAAAGGCGTTTAAGGCTCTCTTATAAAAATGCAAAACCTGACAATTAGTAGATTTGTCAGGTTTTTTGTTTTGTACAATTTTATGTTATTCGAACAATCCTTCGATACTCAAATAGCGTTCTCCGGTGTCGTAGCAAAAAGTAAGTACAGTTGCCCCATCTGGGATTTCGTTTAGTTTTTTGGCTACAGCGGCTAAAGATGCACCAGATGAAATACCTAATAGGATTCCTTCTTCTTTAGCGGCTCTTTGTGCATAAGAAAATGCCTCGTCTTTGCTAACTTGTATGGTGCCGTCTAGTATTTCAGTGTGTAAATTGGTAGGTATAAAACCAGCACCAATCCCTTGAATAGGGTGTGGACTAGGAGCACCACCACTAATTACTGGAGAAGCTTCTGGTTCTACCGCAAATACTTTTAGATTTGGAAAGTGTTGTTTTAGGATTTCGGCACAGCCTGTAATATGTCCACCTGTACCTACTCCGGTGATGAGATAGTCAATTCCGTTTGGAAAGTCATTGATGATTTCTTGAGCTGTTTTTTGTTTGTGCACCTCAATATTTGCTGGGTTTTCAAATTGTAGCGGTGACCAAGAGTTTGGGATTTCGTTGACTAGTTCTTGAGCTTTTTCGATAGCTCCTTTCATCCCTTTTTCGCGTGGTGTCAATACAAATTCTGCACCGTAGATACTCATTAATCGACGTCTTTCAATGGACATAGATTCTGGCATAACCAAAATAAGTCGGTATCCTTTCACTGCCGCAACCATAGCCAAACCAATTCCAGTGTTGCCTGAGGTAGCCTCGATGATGGTGCTGCCTTTTTGTAAAATTCCTTTTGCTTCAGCATCTTCAATCATGGCTAAAGCAATACGGTCTTTGATGCTAGCACCCGGATTGGCTCGCTCTAATTTTATCCAAACCGATGTTTTTTCTCCAAATAGTTTGTTGATTTTTACATGGGGTGTGTTACCGATTGTTTCAAGTATGTTGTTATAAGTCATGGTTTTATTTTTTTTATTTTAAATCCTAGTAAATTTATAGAATAAATTGGTTTTTACAAAACAGCAACAGTTAATTCTATGGTAAAAATGAAATTACATAAAAAAATCCGTTTTGTTATACACAAAACGGATTCTATATTTATCTATAATCTACTTAAGAAGATTTAAAACAAAATGTTACAAGTGAATTACTTCTCCGTAAGCATCAGCTACGGCTTCCATAACCGCTTCACTCATAGTTGGGTGAGGGTGGATAGCTTTTAAGATTTCGTGACCTGTAGTTTCTAATTTACGAGCTACAACTGCTTCAGCAATCATATCCGTAACACCAGCACCAATCATATGACATCCTAACCATTCGCCGTATTTAGCATCAAAAATTACTTTTACAAAACCATCAGCAGCTCCAGAAGCTTTTGCTTTTCCAGAAGCAGAGAATGGGAATTTACCAATTTTCAATTCATATCCTTTTTCTTTGGCTTGTTTTTCTGTCAAACCAACAGAAGCAATTTCTGGCGTTGCATAAGTACAACCTGGTACATTTCCGTAATCGATTGGGTCAACATGAAGACCAGCAATTTTTTCAACACAGTTGATTCCTTCTGCAGAAGCAACGTGCGCCAAAGCTTGACCAGGAGTTACATCTCCAATAGCGTAGTAACCAGGTATGTTAGTAGCATTATAAGCGTTCACTAAAATTTTATCTCTATCAGTAGCAATACCTACTTCTTCTAATCCAATGTTTTCGATGTTGGTTTTGATTCCAACAGCTGATAATAAAATGTCTGCTTCTAAAACTTCTTCACCTTTAGCAGTTTTTACATAGGCTTTTACTCCAGCACCAGTAGTATCGATGCGTTCTACAGAAGAGTTAGTCATAATTTTAACTCCTGCTTTTTTCATAGAACGTTCCATTTGTTTTGAAATGTCTTCGTCTTCTACAGGAACAATATTTGGCATAAATTCTACAATAGTAACATCTGTTCCCATTGAGTTGTAGAAATGTGCAAACTCTACTCCAATTGCTCCAGAACCTACAATAATCATAGATTTAGGCTGAGTTGGTAAAGTCATGGCTTGTCTGTAACCAATTACTTTTACACCATCTTGAGGTAAGTTAGGTAATTCACGAGAACGAGCACCTGTAGCAATAATGATATGGTCAGCACTGTATTCAGTTACTTTTCCATCTTTATCAGTAACGTCTAGTTTTTTTCCAGCTTTTAGCTTTCCAAATCCGTCAATAACGTCAATTTTATTTTTTTTCATTAAGAACTGAACCCCTTTGCTCATTCCGTCAGCTACACTACGGCTACGGTTTACTACAGCACCAAAATCTTTGTCAAATTCTTTTACAGTCAATCCATAGTCAGAAGCATGTTTTAAATAATCAAAAACTTGTGCTGATTTTAGTAAGGCTTTGGTTGGGATACATCCCCAGTTCAAGCAAACGCCACCAAGGTTTTCTTTTTCTACAACAGCAACTTTAAAACCTAATTGTGAAGCTCTAATGGCTGTAACATAACCTCCAGGACCACTTCCTAAAACTATAATATCGTATTTCATTTTTTTTAATTTTTAATTTTTAAAATAGGATGAATTTGTGTGTAAAAAAATCATGGTGTTTTTTTCACTCGGTCACAAAATTAAGGATTTATTCTGTTTTGAGAAAGTTTAAATTTTTAATATCTGCAAAGATTTTAAAAACGAACAAATTCTATTAAAAAGTTCTACTTAAATCTGTAAAATGAAGGGAAGTACTAAAGAAATGACATTACATTTGAAATGTCTTGTTAATGCGTGGGTATTACGAATCTAGCCAATTTTTGAAATTATTAATTTCTTTTTTACTGATGAAAATTGCATAAGATTAGACAGGAGGGACATTTAGAAGCAATTCTACAGTCTTATGATAAAAGGGTTCCACTTTAATTAAAAGTCAAACCCTTTTATTTTAATGTTATATACTTTTTAGGACATTATCTTTTGTTTCCTATTTTGGGTTGATAACGAAGTTATAAGTGTATCAAAATCCAGTTTTAAATGCACTTAAATACATTGTCATCTTCTTTAAAAGAAACAATTAATTATGGACAAGGATTTCTAAGAACCATATGTATCGTCATTTCTTTTTGAATGTTATAATCACATAATGTCCTTCCGTCTTCAAGTTGTTTACCTGCATATATTAGCCTTATACAATTAGGATCAATTCCTTCTTTATCTCGTATTTTAGATTTAATATTATCAACAGTATCTGAACATTCAACTTCAAGCGTTATAGTTTTTCCAGTCAAAGTTTTTATAAAAATTTGCATGGAAAACGCATTAAGCGAACAGGCTAAAAATAAAACGATAATTAATATTTTTTTTTTCATGAGTTTTTTTTAAAAAGATTTTTATTTTTCAAACTTACTTATTTATAAGAATACAGATGTTTTTTTTTGAGTTGTATTAAATTCACTTAGGCTTAAATATAACGAATGATCGTAGTTTTAGCATTTGAGTGTTTGTAAGATTTTGAAGCTAGAGGGTTTCGCTAAGCAAATTAGCTACTGAAAATTGAATTATATTCGTCTCAAGAAACATTTAAAATCAATTCTACGGTCATATTAAAAAAGGGATCAATTTTAATTAAAAAGTCAAACCCTTTAATTTTAATTATTAAACATTTTTTAAAAGTGTTTTTTGTTACTTATTTATTTATTTATTTATGAAACAATTAATTGCATGGATAACTAATGATCAGATGTATTATGGAATCTTTTTGAATGTTATAATCAGACAATGTTCTGCCGTCTTCAAGTTGTTTTCCTGCAAATATAATCCTTTGGCAATTAGTGAGAATTCCTTCTTTATCTTGTATCTTAGCTTTAATTTTACTAATAGTATCATAACTTTCCACCTCAAGAGTAATGGTTTGTAAAGAATTAGCAACTCTAACAATAATTTGCATTGAGAATGCATTAACTGAAAAAGCTAAAAATAAAACGGTAATTAATATTTTTTTTTTCATGAGTTTTTTTTAAAATGATTATTTATTTTTCAAATTTACTTATTTATTTGTAAGAATACAAGTGGTATTTTTGGGTTGTATTAAATTCACTTAGCCTTAAATATAATGAATGATTGTAGTTTTAGTGTTTTAGAGATTGTAATGTATTGATAATAATTTACAGTCTTTTTGTAAAAGCTAATTCGCTATCGAAAACTGCGAATCGTACAGGTTTTTATAAAACCCTTTTTCTAGATTGATTAATTCCTGATGCGTTCCTTGCTCTACAATTAAACCTTTGTCCATGACTACGATTTTGTCTGCGTTTACAATAGTAGCCAAACGGTGCGCAATCACTATTGAGGTTCTGCCTTGTGTAATGGTTTCGGTAGCTCTCTGAATCAATTCCTCAGAATAGGTGTCGATAGAAGAAGTGGCTTCATCCAAAATCAAAATACTTGGATTAGAAACAAAAGCTCGTAAAAACGCAATCAATTGACGTTGACCAGATGAAAGCATAACCCCGCGTTCTTTGACATCAAAATTATAATCATCAGGCAAACTCATAATAAAGTCATGCACCCCAATTTTTTTGGCAGCCGCTAGTACTTTTTCTCTCGTGATTTCTGGATTGTTAAGAGTAATGTTGTTGTAAATAGTATCGGCAAACAAAAACACATCCTGAAGCACCACAGCAATTTGTTTACGCAGTGAACTTAAAGTATAATTTTCAATATTGTGATGGTCTATATAAATGGAACCGCTGTTAATTTCGTAAAAACGATTCAATAAATTGATAATGGTCGATTTTCCTGCGCCAGTAGAACCAACAATAGCAATGGTTTGTCCAGCACTAACTTCTAAATCTATTCCTTTAATTACTTCTTCATCAGGAATATAACCAAAACGGACGTCTTTGAAAAGGATGTTTCCTTCAAAAATAGGCGCTTCTACAGTTCCAGTATCCTGAATTTGATCCTCAGTATCCAAAATATCAAACACACGATTGGCTGCAATCATTCCCAATTGCATTTCGTTGAATTTATCCGCGATTTGGCGCAAGGGATTGAATAGCATTCCGATAAACATAGTGTACGAAAACAAATCTCCAAATGTGGTAAAATGATCGCCATTCAATATTTTGATACCGCCATACAAAACGATAAATCCCAAAGTCAATGACGAGATAATATCAGCAATAGGGAAGAATATGGAGTTGTACAAAATCGTTTTTATCCACGCTTTTCTATGTTTATCATTGATGTTTTTAAATTTATCAAACTCAATATCTTCACGATTGAATAATTGTACGATTTTCATTCCCGTTACGCGTTCTTGTACGAAAGTATTCATATTCGCAATTTGGGTACGTACTTCCTCAAAAGCCACTTGCATTTTCTTTTGGAAGATACGTGTAAAAAACACCAAAACAGGCATAGCTACAATAACAATCCAGGTGAGTTTCCAGTTCATATAGAACATAAAAATAAGCACCACTAGCATTTTCATCAAATCACTAATAATCATAAAAAGTCCTTGACTAAAAATACGAGCAATGGCTTCAATGTCCGATACACATCGGGTTACGACTTGTCCAACAGGGACCAAATCAAAGTATTTCATTCTAAAACTGAGCAAATGTGCAAACAATTTAATTCGGATGTCTTTTACAATATCTTGCCCCAACCAATTGGCCCAAAACACAAAATAGAATTGCGAAAAGACTTCAAGAAGCAACACAATTCCCATCAAGGAAACGTAGAAAAGTAAACCTTGTTGGTCATGCGTTTTGATGTATCCATCGACCGTTTGCTTTAGCAAATATGGACGTAAGGCAGCAAAAATTGATAGGGAAATGGCAAACGCAATAACCCCATTAAATCGTAATTGATAAGGCTTTGTATATTTTAAAATTCTTTTGAATAATCGAGTATCGAATGCTTTTGCTTTCATGTTTAGGAGCTATTTCCCGCTATCCGTTTCAAATGTAATTCACTGAACTCCTATGTAAATAAAAGTTAAGTGAAGTAATCTTTTTTGTTTTTAAAGGAAAAACAAAAAAGGATTTCCACTACTATCGGGGCTGTTTTAGGTATTCATAATTGATTTCGGTTAAGTACAAACCATGTGCTGGAACCGAAAAACCTGCTTTTTCTCTGTTTTTGCTTTTTATGATGTTTTCAAAATCAACCAAAGTGATTTTATGTAATCCCACATTTACTAATGTTCCTACAATAGAACGCACCATATTTCGCAAAAAACGATTGGCCGAAATGGTAAAAATCAAACAATTTTTTTCCTTTCTCCAAACTGCGTCAAATATAGTGCAATCAAATGTATTTACGTCGGTATTCACTTTCGAAAAGCACTGAAAATCGGTGTGATTTAACAATAATTTAGCAGCTTCATTCATTAACGCCACATCTAAATCTTGATGATAATACCAACTTAGTCCCTCAAGGAAAGGATTTTTTATGGTATTGATATGGTATTCGTAAGTGCGTTTGGTAGCGTCAAATCGGGAATGCGCCTCATCGCTTACTGGGATAATGTCAAATATGACTATATCTTTTGGTAAATACGAATTGAGTTTGTGTACCAAACTTGCTGTTTCTAGTTTTTTTTCGCTATCAAAATGAGCATACATTTGGCTGGCATGTACACCAGTATCGGTCCTTCCAGCACCCATAATGTTGATAGTGGTGTTCAAAAGTACCGAAAGGGCTTTGTTCAGTGTTTCTTGTACAGAGCTGGCGTTGGGCTGGTATTGCCAACCGTGATAAGCTGTTCCGTTGTAGGCTAATTGTATAAAATACCTCAAGATTTTTTGTGATTTTTGGGTTGTAATCGTTTCATTGTGATGCAATGCTTTAGCAACGATTACTTGTTTTATTGGCTGCAAATTTACAATCTTTAGGCTGATTTTTTTTGATTTTATATCATTTTTGTAATTGCCTGAAAAAATGCCGAATGTTTGATTCTAGCCGGGAGGGAATATCCTTTTTTCTACACCTTGCTAAACCTGAGAGGTGTAGAAAAAAGATAGGAAGGACAGCGGGAATCCTTGTTTATTCTTGCCTTTTGTTTGGCTCCAAAAAAAGAACTTCAAATTTTGGGTAGAATGGGGGATAAGCGCTTATTTTTGCTGTCTTTTACTTTTAATCTTTAATTGAATGACCAAAATTCTTTTGCTTTCGGATACGCACAGCCACCTCGACGAGGCGATTTTGAAACATGTAGCTTGGGCAGATGAGGTCTGGCATGCTGGGGATATTGGTGAGTTGAGTGTGACCGATATTCTTAAAAAACTTAAGCCGTTGCGAGCTGTGTATGGTAATATAGACGGGACGGAAGCTAGGGCTGAATTTCCGTTACACAATAGGTTTATGTGTGAGCAAGTTTCGGTATGGATTACGCATATTGGCGGTTATCCAGGGAAATACAATCCTGCCATCAGAGATGAAATGGCAACGAATCCGCCTAAATTATTTATTTGTGGGCACTCTCATATTTTGAAAGTTCAGTTTGATAAGAAGCATAATTTATTGCACATGAATCCAGGCGCTGCCGGAAAAAGTGGTTTTCATCAGGTACGCACGCTGTTGCGATTTGTGATTGAGGGTGATAAAATTAAAGACTTGGAGATTGTAGAAATGAAAAAATAATTATTCAACAGGGACAAGAAGTTTTATGGAGGTCCCTTGATTTTTTCTGGACTTGATTACGAATTCTCCTTTCATGTTGTTGATTCGTGCTTTGATTCTATTGATGCCGTACCCATCGGTGCTGTTTTTTTGAAGGTCATCAAACCCTTTTCCGTTATCTTTTATCTTGATGGATAGTTGGTTGTTTTCAAGGGTTGTTTCTAGTTTAGCCCAATTGGCTTTACTGTGTTTTAAAATATTGTTTAGCAGTTCTGAGATAATGAAATAAATTTTCATTTCGAAAGCTTCATCAAATCGGGTTTGTGTATCGATGGTGTTAAAGAATTCAAATTTAATTTTTGAATTGGAGTTTTTTTCACACAAATCATCCAAGGCATATAATAAACCAAATCGTACTAAAAGGGAAGGCATCAATTCATGCGATAAGTCTCTTACTTTATGATGGGCATCTTCTAGAATGTATTTTGTTTTTATGATTTCATCAGATTGATTTTGACTCATCGTGCTAAAAACATTGAGATGCATGCCTGCAGAAGACAACAGAGCGCTGATGTTATCATGAAGAAACGCAGCAATTTTTTTACGTTCGGACTCTTGACCATCAATGGAAGCATTGATAATGTTTTGTTGCACTTTGCTCTGGATTTCTTTTAATCGATTGTATTGTTTTAGTTTCTCGTTTTGTGAAAAAGCATAAAAAATTAAGAAAACCAAGAGTGACAAGGTAATGACTAAAACGACAATTTTTTTGTTGCGCGATTGTTGCTCCAAATAATAGGTCTCCTTTGATTTGTAGGTGTTGGATATTTTATTTATTTCTCTTTTGTATTCTTCTACCTCAAGATTGATTCCAGTGTTTTTAGCAGTTTTTATTTTACTGTCGTTTAGAATTTGATTGTTTAAATCCTCGTATTTTTTGCTATACTTATAGGCTTGTTCAAATTTCTTTATTTTGGCCAAAAATAAGGAGTAGTTATAGTAGGTTACTGATAAATCAAATTTCTCGTTGCTTTTTTCACCGTATTGAATTGCCTTTTTATAAAAAACATCTGCGTTTATGGGGTCATTTTTGTATTCTGCATACAAGCCATTTAGCATATTTAATATAATTAAGGTTGACTCATCAGCAAATTCATTTTTATATTTATTCAAGTAATCAAGATATGATTTGCCTGTTTTGTATTGATTTTCCTGAAAATAAGCCCAAGTAATATTTAGTTTTCTCAAAAATATTTTAGTTGTATCAGCAATTTTTTGGGTGTGAAACAATGATTTTTTATAATATTCAATGCCTTTTTCTAAATCTTTTTTCTCGAAAAAATAAATATTAGCTAAGTTATTATATATTTTTCCTTTTAGGGTGTCGTCAGTTGTTTTGCTAGCATGTTTTAAACTCTTTTCGTAGTAAAAGAATGCTTTGTCAAGCATAAAAAGGTCGTCAAAATTAACTCCAATAATGTTATAGGATTTGGCAATCAAATAGTGGTTTTTTAAAAGGGTAGCTTGTTTTAGGGCTAAATTAGCTTGTTTTAAAGAAGTCTCATAACGGTCACTTTTCCAGTTTTCAATAGCTTTCTTGAGTAAAATTTGTGTTTTTTTTTCAGTAACAGTCTCTTGTTGAGCTAAACCAAAAGTTGGAAGTATGGATAGAATTAAAATGAATTTTGATAAAGATTTTAATTTATAAAACATAGTGATTAAATGGCGTTTACAAAGTCAAATATGAATATGTTAAAAGTAGTAATTAAAAACTAGCTTATACTTATCTAAACTATTGGAACGATTAATTCTATATTAGTTCCTTTACTTTTGTCTGAAATAATATATATTTCACCCATCATGTTATGAATTCTTGCTTTTATTCTGTTTAATCCAAAGCCTTCTATTATTTCATTGGCTTCAAAATCAAAACCGTTACCATTATCCTCGACTAGAATAGTAAGTTGATTATTATTCATCGTAATATGAAGTTTTCCTTTACTTGCCTTGCTATGTTTCAAAATATTGTTCAACAACTCAGAAACAATAAAATAAATTTTCATTTCGAAAGCTTCATCAAATCGGGTTTGTGTATCGATGGTGTTCAAAAAATCAAATTTAATTTTTGAATTCGAGTTTTTTTCACATAAATCATCCAAGGCATATAATAAACCAAATCTCACCAAAAGCGAAGGCATCAATTCGTGCGATAAGTCTCTTACTTTATGATGGGCGTCTTCTAGAATGTATTTTGTTTTTATGATTTCATCTGATTGATTTTGACTCATCGTACTAAAAACATTGAGATGCATGCCTGCAGAAGACAACAGGGCGCTGATATTATCATGAAGAAAAGTCGCAATTTTTTTACGTTCGGACTCTTGGCCATCAATGGTAGCATTGATAATGTTTTGTTGTACTTTGCTCTGGATTTCTTTTAATCGATTGTATTGTTTTAGTTTCTCATTTTGTGAAAAGGCATAAAAAATTAAGAAAACCAACAGTGAGAGCGTGATGACTAAAATCACAATTTTTTTGTTACGAGATTGTTGTTCTAACCAATAAGTTTCTTTTGATTTGTAACTATTGGATATTTTATCTATTTCTCTTTTGTATTCGTCTAATTCGAGATTAATACCCGCAACGTTAGCTTTTTTAAGCTTTTCCTCAGAATTAATTTCTTCATTTAATTTATTATACTGTTCGAGAAAGGCATATGCTTTTTTGTATTCTCCATTTTTATTCAAAAATTTTGAATATTCGAGATATGCATAGGATAGATCTGATTTTTCTTCTTCTTCAATTCCGTATTTCACTGCATTTTCAAAAAAGGCAGTAGCTTTTTTACTATCGTTTTTATTACTGTAATACATGCCATTTAACATGTTTGTGATACATTTTAAAGAGGTATCTCCATGTCTTGAAAAATTGGTATTTACAAACTGTAAATAGGGGTAGCCCTCATCAAATTTTTGTATATCAAAGAAAGCCCATGCCATATTGATTTTGGTAAAAACCATTTTGGTAGTATCTTTGATTTTTAGGCTATAGTCAATTGCTTTTGTGTAATGATATATTCCTTTTTTAAAGTCTTTTTTGTCGAAAAAATAAATATTACCTAAGTTGTTGTTAATGTTGTATTTGACGTAGTTACTGTTTGTTCTATCTGCAAAAATCAGCCCTTTTTTATAGTAAAACAACGCTTTTTCGTATTCGAGTAATCCGTCAAAATTACCACCTATGTTGTTGTAGATATGAGCGATCAGTTCAATGTCACCAGATAAAATGGCATGGCGTAATGCACTTCTAGATTGAATTAATGATTTCTCATATAATTCATTATTCATGTCATTTACCGCCTCTTTAACAAGTTTAATGAGTTCTTCTCTTGGGAGTTTTTTTTCTTGAGAAAAAGACTGTGTTGATGTAAAAAATAACAGGAAAAATATCCATGAAATTTTTATTTGTAGTATAGAAAAGTAGTTTGAAAATTGTGGAAGAAAATGCATCGTGTAAGTATACCAATTTAGGACTTGATCAGTTTGTGTTTTAATGCATATTTTACTATGCTTATGGTGTTTTTGGCTTTGATTTTTTTCATGATATTTTTTCGGTGTGTCTCTACGGTATTAGTACTGATAAACAATTGCTCGCTAATTTCTTTACCGCTATATTCAAGCGATATTAATATGATGATTTCTATTTCACGTTCTGTCAGTGTGGGATGAATTACTTGCGGGACTGACTTCAACTTTGGATTGTCTTTTGTTGCGGTGTTAAAGATTTTATTTTGTACAGTTTTACAAAAGTATTCTTGTCCCATCGTTATGACTTGTATGGCTTCTATGATACTTTCGCTTGCACATTGTTTGGTAAGATATCCGCTAGCGCCTAGTTTCATTACTTCTTTTACAATTTTTAAATCATCGTAACTTGATAAGATAATTACTTTGCAAGGAAATCCTTTTTTTGAAAATTCTTTAAGTACTTGAATTCCGTCCTTTTCTGGCATGCTTATGTCAAGAACTAGTACATCGGCATTGTTTTGAGTAACTTCTTCATAAATATTTGTGCCATTTAAAGAAGTCCCGACAATAGAGAATCCGGGTATAGTGTTTAATAGGGTCTTAATTCCGTCAATAAGTATTTGATGGTCGTCTGCTAAATGAATATTAATCGTTTGCATATTGTAGGTATAGTTCTTTTCAAATGTATTATTTTTAATTAAAAGCAAGTAGCATTTTTGAATAAAAAAACCCGAATTTAAAATTCGGGTTTCCTTCGCACAAATAAACTAAGTTTATAGGTTTATCTCAATCTGTCCACAGATTTTACAAGATCTTCATCCTTCTTGATGGCTTTATTAGCTAAAACTAATAACACGATAGCCAAGACAGGCGCAAACATCCCAATACCTTTCTCAGAAACCAATGGGGTTTCTCCAGATAAATTTAGCGAACGATATACAAACAATCCTAATAAAATTAAATTTAATATCATATTCAATCTGCCCATTACAAATTGATTTTGTCTCTTTTTAAATGAAAAAATACTAACCAAAGATAGCGTCGTACTTAATCCAAATAGACCAACATAAATTGGATTTTGCATAAAATAAAAGTCTTTGGCATCAGCCGTAATCCATAAAGGGAAAATATACGGTACTACCAAAGTAACCAAAAAGGCCAAAAATAAATAGATGGTTTGAATTCTTTGTATCATTTTACTATTATTCTAACGCAAAAATATATTTTTCTTTTTAATAAATACTATTGTATGATTGAATTTTATTCGTATTATTGCATTATAAATCCGTAAGCACTTCATACTGCGGTCGATTCAAGAAAAAAAATCTATTCTATTCTTCACAGGATTTCCCAAAATAAATAATCTAATAGAACATTCATGTTTGATATTTCTGCATTAAAAGAATTGAAGCTTTCTGAGCTTCAAGAAATTGCTAAAACAGCAAAAACAATAAAGTTTAACGGTGTAAAAAAAGAAACTTTAATTGGTCTTATTTTAGAGCATCAAGCAGCAACTTCCAAAGTTGATGAAAGTGTTGTTAAAGACACTGTGGATACAGAAAAGCCTAAAAGAGCTCGTATTGTACCCACTAAAAAAACAAACACTGTTGATAGTAATCCAACTACTCTTTTTCAAGAAGAGGATGCTAAAGTCTTGAAAGAGAAACAAGTTTCGTCTAATCCGGAAACGTTAGAATCTCCTGCTAGAGAATTTGTCAAAGCAGAAAATCATAAAGAAGCTGACGCTGCAAAAGGAAAAGTTAATAAAACGGTTAAGTTCAATAAATCGGCATACGAGAAGAAGATGGCGCTTCAGCGGGAAAAAGAAGAAGCAAAAAATGCAATAGAAGCTCCTGAAATATCAAATGACACCACTGCTTTTGTACCAGAAGAAACTGTTGAAAGCAAAACAACTGAAGTAATAGAGAACCCTATTCCTGCTAAAAAGATTAATCCTAATCACAATAAAAAGCAAAACGGGAATCCAAATCAAAACCCTAATGGGAACGGTAATAACGCCAATAATGGTAACGCTAATGGTAACCAAAATCCCAATTTCAAAAACAAGAAAAATAATTTTAAAGATGCCGATTTTGAGTTTGATGGTATCATTGAAAGTGAAGGAGTATTAGAAATGATGCCTGATGGGTATGGTTTTCTTCGTTCCTCAGATTATAATTATTTAGCTTCTCCTGATGATATTTATTTGTCAACTTCTCAAATTCGTTTGTTTGGATTGAAAACGGGTGATACCGTAAAAGGAGTGGTTCGTCCTCCTAAAGAAGGAGAAAAATATTTTCCATTAGTTCGTGTTTTAAAAATTAATGGACACGACCCACAAGTAGTTCGAGATAGAGTTTCTTTTGAACATTTAACACCTGTTTTCCCTTCAGAAAAGTTTAAGTTAGCTGAAAAACAAAGTACTATTTCTACTCGAATTATTGATTTGTTTTCTCCAATAGGAAAAGGACAGCGTGGAATGATTGTTGCACAGCCGAAAACGGGTAAAACCATGTTGTTAAAAGACATCGCCAACGCAATTGCTGCTAACCATCCAGAAGTTTATTTGATTGTTCTGTTAATTGATGAACGTCCAGAAGAGGTTACAGACATGCAACGCAGTGTAAGGGGTGAGGTAATTGCTTCCACTTTCGACAGAGAGCCTCAAGAACACGTGAAAATTGCTAATATCGTTCTAGAAAAAGCTAAGCGATTAGTAGAATGTGGTCATGATGTTGTGGTCTTATTAGACTCAATTACACGTTTAGCTAGGGCTTACAATACCGTTCAACCTGCTTCAGGAAAAGTCTTGAGCGGTGGGGTTGATGCTAATGCATTACAAAAACCAAAACGCTTTTTTGGAGCAGCAAGAAATGTTGAAAATGGAGGTTCTCTAAGTATTATTGCTACTGCATTGACCGAGACTGGCTCTAAAATGGATGAAGTTATTTTTGAAGAATTCAAAGGTACGGGTAACATGGAGTTACAGTTGGATAGAAAAATTGCTAACAAACGTATTTTCCCAGCTATTGATTTGACATCTTCAAGTACTAGACGTGATGATTTACTTTTAGATCAAAATACGTTGCATAGAATGTGGATCATGCGAAAATACCTTTCGGACATGAATCCTATTGAAGCGATGGATTTTATTAATGATCGATTTAAGAAAACCCGCAATAACGAAGAATTTTTGATTTCGATGAATGACTAATTCACTGCTGAAAGCAGAATATTTAGTAAGCAAAAGTTCGTGTTTTTAAATTCGGATTTAATATATAAAAAAGGAGCTGTCTAAAGTAAGGACAGCTTTTTTTTTGCAGTTTTTATTCTAAAATGCTTTAGAGTTACACAAATAACATGCAATGGCTGAAGTAATATTTAAATCTCAATCGATTAATACACCGGAACTTTACCTGATTTCAGAACTAGAACCAAGACTGATGCGACTTCCATATTTTTCACATTGAACTTTTAAATCCGTCTTGCGAAAATAATGTTCTGTGTGTTTACACTTTTTACAAGTAATCCCCATTTCAAGCCGTTTGGCTTTAAATTCCTCAATACATGAGACCTCATCAGGATATTTTTCGAAAAACTTAGGTAGGTTCATAATGGGGTGATAACCCAAATATTTTTTTCTGCATTAGTAAAAGTAACGAATAGCCATACTATATATACAATTTCTTTGATATTAATTATTGAAATCCTTTCAGTCTTTACTTAAATTTTAAATATTTAACTAAATATAGGATAATATAGTATTATCATGTGGTAATATAAACATTTTGGTCAGCTTTAATTTAATATATTTTTACAAGTGTTAATAGTACACAAATAAAACTGTTTAAATTATGAAACCAATCACACAAGCTTTTAAAAGTACAATAACATCTTATTATAGAGACAAGGTGTTCTGTACAATTTTATTTATGTTTGTTTTTTTAAGCTCTTTTTCTCAACAGAAATACAGCGGGAAAATTACAGATTCAAACAATCTTCCTCTGCCAGGGGTGTCAGTTTTAGAGAAAAACACAACCAATGCAGTTATAAGTGATTTTGATGGTAGCTTTGAAATTCGTACTAAAGGAAACAATGTCATATTAGTTTTTTCTTATGTAGGATTAAAAACTAAAGAGCTAAAACCAGATGGTAATATTCTCAATGTAATTTTAGAATCGGACTTAAATGAATTAAATGAAGTAGTGGTCGTAGGATACGGAACCCAGAAAAAATCAAGGGTTACCACCGCTATTGCTAGTATAAAAGAGGAGAATTTTACAAGAGGTGCTATTAGAGATGCTTCGGATCTTATTAGAGGTAAAGCAGCAGGTCTAACAATTAGTAATGGTTCCGGTGATCCGAGTTCATCATCTAATATTTCATTGCGTGGAGTTTCTACTTTACAAGGAAACGCTGCTCCTTTGGTCTTAATTAATGGTGTACCGGGAGGTATGAATACCGTTGCTCCAAATGACATTGCTTCTATCGATATATTGAAAGATGCTTCAGCAGCTGCAATTTATGGAACAAGAGGTGCAAATGGGGTTATTCTTATTACCACAAAAACGGTAAACAAAGACATTGCACCAACTATTACCTATTCAACATTTGCTACAATAAGTAATTTTTATAATAAGGCTGATTTTTTAGATGCTACACAACAAAGAAATTTCCGCTCTCAAGGATTAAGAATACCTTATCAAGAGGGTGGGGCTGATACCAATTGGTTGGATCAAATTTCAGGAAGTGGATTTGCTAAAAATCATAATTTAGCTTTAAAAGGAGGAAATGTTAAAACAAACTATACTGTGAATCTTAATTATATAGATGAAACAGGTGTTTTTACTAATACATTTAATAAAGAGTATCGATTCTCATTTGATGTTAATCATAGTATGTTCAATGATAAGTTAAAAGTTAATTTGAACTTACTAAATGGAACCCAAAATATGGGACTTTCAGAAGGAACAGTAGCTTACGCCTATAGACAAGCTATGATAAGAAACCCTACAGCTTCTGTTTATGAGCCTGATGGAGTGACTTATGATGAGAATTATACGGATAAAGGTAAGTTTCAATATTATAATCCTGTAGGTATTATAAATGAAACAATAGAAGATAGAAATAGAACATGGCAAAGATTTACAGCTAATCTGACACTTGATTTATTACCAGGATGGGATGTAGGGGCGCAACTTTCAAAAAATAAAGACACATTTTTAAACGGATATGCAGAAACCAAAAAACATTATTCAAATACGATAAATTTGCGAAATGGTGTTGCTTCAAGGAATATGGGTACGACGGATAGTGATTTAGTTGAGATAACATCCAAATACCATAAAATTTTAGATAAGCATGAGTTTACAGTATTAGGGGGCTATAGTTATCAATATATCGTAAATGAAGGATTTTCGGCCAGTAATTCTGATTTTCCTACCGATGCTTTTTCCTATAATAATTTGGGTTCAGGAAATGCTTTGTCTGATGGATTAGCAGGGATGGGAAGTTATAAAAATGATAATACATTAATTGGATTCTTTGGTAGAGTTAACTATAACTTTAATAGTAAATACGATTTATTAGTTAGTATCAGGAGAGAAGGATCTTCTAAATTTGGTGCAAATTACCAATGGGGAAATTTCCCTGCGGTTTCTGCAGGATGGAGTATTAATAAGGAGTCTTTCTTAAAAGATGTTGAAACTGTAAATATTTTAAAATTAAGAGCAGGTTATGGAGAAACAGGAGTAATTCCTAATGATCCTTATATGTCACTGACATTGTATAATTATGGTGGCTATTTTTATAATGATGGAAAATGGGTGAGAGGATTAGAACCAGTAAGTAATCCTAATCCTGATTTGCGTTGGGAGAAAACGACAGAAGTAAATATAGGTCTTGATTTTGGATTTTTTAATAATAGAATTAGCGGAAGCGTTGATGTGTATAGTAAAAAAACAATTGATATGTTATGGACATACGCTGTGCCAAGTCCTCCTAATATATATGATTCGACTATTGCTAATGTTGGTAAAATGGAAAATAAAGGTATCGAAATTCTTCTTAATACAATTCCTGTCAAAACGGATAATTTTCTTTGGAGTTCCTCAATGACTTTTTCACACAATAAAAATAAGTTAACAAGTCTTTCTAATGATTTATATCAAATTGAAGGAGATTATATAAATAGAGGAAACACTGGAGATCCTATTTCATTCGAAACTCATAGATTAGAAGTTGGACAATCATTAGGTAATTTTTGGGGGTTAAAATCGGTAGATATTACTAATGATGGACAATGGATTGTTGAATTGCCAGACGGTACAAGGAAAACACTTGATCCTTCTATGTACAATGATACGAATAAGCAATATTTAGGAAATGGTATTCCGCAATATTATGCAGGTTGGACCAATACTTTTAGCTACAAAAAATTTGATTTAAGTATGGTGCTGACAGGAGCTTTCGATTTTCAAATACTAAATAGTCAACGTATGTTTTATGGAAATTCTAAAACAGA
Organism: Flavobacterium polysaccharolyticum; assembly: GCF_038739875.1. NCBI lineage: Bacteria > Pseudomonadati > Bacteroidota > Flavobacteriia > Flavobacteriales > Flavobacteriaceae > Flavobacterium > Flavobacterium polysaccharolyticum. The sequence continues at coordinate 167,805 of NZ_JBCGDP010000008.1, read as the reverse complement.
ATATAATATGCTATCTAGTACATATGACAAAGTGTATGGTAAGGCGGTATTAAATTATAATCCAACTTATGTAAGTTATTATATTGAACAAGGAGATTATGTAAAGATTGACAACATAACTTTATCCTATAATTTTGATGTTAAGCCGTTTAAATTCATCAATGCAATGCGATTGTATGTATCCGGGAATAACTTAGCCACGTTTACAAAGTACAAAGGTTTGGATCCAGAGATAATAAGAGGAGACCCTACATCTCAAGGAATGGATAATAGGGATAAATATCCAAGTACAACAGGTATGACTTTGGGATTAAATGTAACTTTTTAAATTAATTCAAAATGAAAAATAAAAATATAATATACAAAATCCTTGCTTCGGGCTTACTGCTTTTAGGAACAGGATGCACTAATTTAGATGAGAATGTTTATGATAAAGTAATTGGTGAGGAAACTAAATTTAAGGCAGAAGATTTAGCAAGCCTTATGGCACCAGCTTATACGTCATTAAGAGAGGTTTATTGGGGCTGGGATGCGGCGTTTTGTTTATACGAAGAATCATCAGATTTAATAGTAACGCCATTAAGAAACGGTATTGGCTGGGGAGATTATTACATTACAATGCACCAACACACGTATGAGGCTCCGCTACCTCATGCAGAAGGGAATTGGGCTTATTTGTTTGGTGGTGTAAATAATGTCAATAAAGCTATTTTTCAGATAGAACAAATACCGGATCTTGAAAATAAAGATATTGTTTTTCAGGAACTAAGAGCTTTAAGAGCTATTTATTATTATTTATTATTAGATAATTTTAGAAATGTTCCTATTGTAACCAAATATGATTTACCTAAAGGATATTTGCCAGAACAAAATACAGGTAAAGAAGTGTATGATTTTGTAGAAAGTGAACTAAAAGGTACTTTACCTTATTTGAGTGATAAGAAAGAATCTAAAAATTATGGGAAAGTTACAAAATGGGCTGCTAAAATGACTTTGGCAAAACTGTATTTAAATGCTGAGGTTTATATAGGAACGCCAAAATGGAACGAAGCTTTAGCTGAAGTTAATGATGTTATAAATAATGGAGGTTTTACATTATGCACAAATTATTTAGATAATTTCATAATAGAAAATCAATTTTCTTCAGAACAGATATTTTCTATTCCTTTTGATCAAAAAAAAGCAGGTGGAAGTTACTGGCCATTTAAAACATTAGCAGCTGAAAGTCAGGTAACTTATGAATTAGCTGGAGGACCCTGGAATGGTTCTGGCGGAATACCTCAATTTATAGATACTTATGATCCTGATGATCAAAGATTAAAAGATTCCTGGTTAGGAGGAAAACAGTTTGATAGTAAAGGAGAACCTATTATGCTAAAAAATGGAGCACAATTTGAGTATCTTAACTACTTGACAGATGTTAATGGCTGCGAACCTAACGAAGGGTATAGAATGGTTAAATATGAAATTGGCAAAGGTCAAATTGCACAATTAAGTAATGATGTTCCTTTTTATAGATTAGCCGACGCTATGATGATTAAAGCAGAGTGTTTATTAAGAACAGGAGATGCTGCTGGTGCTGCAGAAATTGTAACAAAAGTAAGAGAAAGAAATTTTAGAAAGACTAATCCGGCCAAAGCAACTGTTACAGGTGCGAAACTGTTAGGAGGAAGTGTTTATAAATATGGTACTTATAAGGCAGGAGTAATTACAAATTACGAAGGAGGAGCAGATATTCTTTACGGAGGTTTCCTTGATGAATTAGCTTGGGAATTCGTTGGAGAGGCACATAGAAAACAAGACTTAATACGATTTGGAGTGTATTCAACAAAATCATGGTTTTCAAAGGTAGCAAATCCTGCCGGTGCTTTTAGAGCTATTCTTCCAATACCGAAGGTTCAGTTAGAGAGAAATAGCAATTTAAAACAAAATCCAGGGTACCTATAATAAAATAGTAAACTTTTACAAGTTGGTTACTTGTAATTATAAGTGTGTGAAAAGCTGTTCCTGTTCAGGGATGGCTTTTCATTTTAAAGTAAAATCAATATGAAATATACAATTGAAATCATAAAAATTTGTTTTTGCCTGATTGTTTTTCAAATAGCACTTTCTTGTAAAACAGTAAGTAAGACAGCTAATACCCAAATAAAACAGCATTATTCGGTTGCTTTTCAGGATCCGGAGTCGCATTATCTCGAAGTAGTTCTAAATTTTGAAAACCTTTCATCGGCACAAACTAATTTAGTGCTTCCGGTCTGGACGCCTGGTTATTATTTGATTTTGGATACACCGCGCTATATTATAGATTTTGACGTAACAGATGCCAATGGCAACAAAATAAACTGGCATAAAAAAACTAAAAACTGCTGGGTGGCAGAAAACGGAAAAGCCTCTAAAATACAGGTAAAGTACAGGGTTTTTGCCAATAAAAAATCGGTAGCAGAATCGTATGTCGATTCTGAAAAAGCATTTTTAATGCCCAACACTATTTTTATGCATGTAGAAAACGCCTTAAACAACCCAGTAACACTGACCATCAATCCTTATAAAAACTGGAAAAAAATCTCAACAGGATTACAATCTGCTGCTCCGGACAGTTTTATTTTTACAGCTAAAAATATGGATATTTTGTATGATAGTCCAATATATTTAGGCAATCAAAAAATTATCAATTTCAAGCATGAAGGAAAATCATATTCTTTAGGAATTGCAACTCCACAAGGATTAAACGAAGAAAAATTAACCTCAGATCTCAAAAAAATAATGACAGCAACAACTGCTATCATGGAAAAAGTGCCTTATGATGATTACAGCTACATTATGATGGAAGCAGGAGGCGGAGGATTGGAGCATTGGAATTCGCAGGCTATTTTTACCAACGGAACTTTCGATTTTAAAAATAATGAAGCATACACTGATTTTCTGAATTTTGTAACACATGAATATTTCCATCTTTATAATGTAAAAGCAATTCGCCCAATAGAATTAGGACCTTTTGATTATAACAAAGAAAATTATACCTCAATGTTATGGTTTTCTGAAGGTTTTACGGTTTATTACGAGTACATTATTATGATGAAAGCCGGTTTGCTTGATGGTAATGAAGCTTTAAAATACATTTCGGAATCTATAAAACGATACGAAAATATTGAAGGTAATAAACACATGTCCTTATCCAGATCGAGTTTTGATATTTGGCTGAATTTCTTCAACAACGAAAGTAATGCTCAACAAACTACGATTTCCTATTACAATAAAGGACCGGTTATTGGTTTTTTATTAGATCTTGAAATCAGAAACAATACCCATAATCAAAAATCATTAGACGATGTAATGCGTTTTCTATATAATGAATATTATGAAAAAAAAGGAAGAGGATTTACCGAAGCCGAGTTTTGGCAGACTTCTGAACAAATCGCAGGAAAATCTCTAGCTGAAATAAAAAACTATGTAGACACTACGACTGAAATAGATTACCCAAAATATTTAAAATACGCAGGACTTCAAATCGATTTGAGTCTGGTAAAATCTTCAGTTAAAAAAGATTACTTTTTCGAAAGAAGTTTTGAAATCAAAAAAATTTCGGAAGCGTCAGAACTGCAATTAGAAATCAGAAAATCTATTTTTAAAATTTAAAGCCACAGATTAGAAAGATTAGAAAAAAAACTGCTGAGTTTGTAAGCTAAAAAAATTAAAATTGGGCGCGATAATGGGAAGGGGAAATTCCCTTCAGTTCCTTAAACTTCCTGTTGAAGTTGGCAATATCCTGAAAACCGCAGAGTTCAGATATGGAGGCAATCGAAAGGTCTTTTTTATGGTACAGTAATTTGCACGCATTTTCAATTCTGATTTCAATCAAAAACTGAAAGAAGGTTTTATTAGTACGTTTTTTAAAGTATCTGCAAAAGGCATTTTTGCTCATATTGGCTTTCTCCGCCACTTCTTCCAATGTAATATTCTGATGGTAAAATTCAATAGCATATTCAAAAACAGCACTCATTCTTCTTCCTTCATCATCAGTATATTTTTTTTTGTAAACAAAAGAAGAAAGCGGTGTTTTTTCAGAAGAAATAATAATGTTTATAATTTTTAAAAACGAGGCGATTCGCTGTAATTTATTCTGCTTTTTCAGCTTCTCAAAATGATGGATGATTTTTTTGTGGTTCGACAGTATTTTCATTCCATATTCAGATTCCTTAAAAAAATCATCTACACTGCTCATATCATTCAGACTGAAAAAATCTTTCCCGAAAGAGGTTTTGGTAAAAAATAAAGTTAGCATTACAGACTCCGGGCTGGCTTCTACATTACTCCTGAAAACATGCGGTACGTTTTCACCAATTATTAAAACATCGTCTTCTTTATAATCATTAATAGAATCTCCAACAATCAGTGTTCCGGCACCTTTCACGATATAACTGATCTGAATTTCTTCATGCTGGTGCAGCTGATCATAGAAAACACGTTCAATATCCTCTTGATATATGAGTGCTTCTCTCTCGGTTTTTGGGATTTTAAAAGGTAAGATTTTCAAAGGATTGTTTTTTAGTTATGTAAATATTATCAAAAAAATCAGATTATACAATAGATGGGGTAATATAGTCCTGATAACGGCTAATAATGACAAAGACGTCTCTTTTTATAAGTTTTATTTTTGATAAAAATTATAATATGAATATAAATTGGGAAGGCGTAATGCCGGCTGTAACGACTAAGTTTACAGAAGAAGGTCAACTAGACCTCGTAATGTTCGAAAAAAATATTAAAGCACAAATTGAAGCTGGAGTTAACGGAATCATACTTGGCGGAACCCTTGGAGAAGCTAGTACATTGACTAAAGAAGAAAAAGAGGTTTTAATTAACAACACGTTAAGAATCACAGCAGGAAAAATTCCGGTTATTGTAAACATTGCAGAACAGACCACCAGCGAAGCCATTACTTTGGCCAAACGTGCCGAAGAATTAGGTGTAAACGGTTTGATGTTACTGCCTCCAATGCGCTATAAAGCTACAGACTACGAAACGGTTGTTTATTTTAAGGAAATCGCAAAAAGTACATCGCTACCGATTATGATTTACAATAATCCTGTAGATTATAAAATTGAGGTAACGCTGGACATGTTTGAAGAACTTTTAAAATTAGACAATATTCAGGCAGTAAAAGAGTCTACGCGCGATATTAGCAATGTAGTAAGAATTAGAAACCGTTTTGGAAACCGTTTAAAAGTACTTTGTGGTGTTGATACTCTGGCATTAGAAAGTTTGGTGACAGGAGCAGATGGCTGGGTTGCCGGTTTAGTAGTAGCATATCCGGCAGAAACTGTGGCCATTTATAAACTTGTAAAAGCTGGAAGAATTGAGGAAGCGGTAGCCATTTACAGATGGTTTATGCCACTATTAGAACTGGATATTTCTCCGCAATTGGTACAAAACATCAAATTGGCTGAGGTTGCCACTGGACTTGGTACAGAAAACGTAAGAGCTCCAAGACTTCCATTGCAGGGAGTTGAAAGAGAACGCGTTTTGACTATTATCGATGTTGCAATGAAAAACAGACCCATTTTGCCTGATTACAAAAACATTTAACTAAAGGTAAAAAGTAAGCTATGACTACTGGACAAAATTATATTGGAGAAACGCTTTCCGCAAAAGGTAAAACGACTTATAAGACGATCAATCCGGAACTAAATACAGAGAATAAAACTGTTTTTTATGAAGCTACCCAAGACGAAATTGCTCAGGCTGTAGCTTTAGCTGAAGAAGCTTTTAAAACATACGGAACAATTGTGGACGTAAAAAAAGCAGATTTTCTGGAAGCTATTGCCGAAGAAATTGAAGCGTTGGGTGAGGATTTATTAACGACTTATATTCAGGAATCTGGACTTCCTGTTGGCAGAGCCAATGGGGAACGCGGAAGAACAACCGGACAGTTGAGGGCCTTTGCTACGATGTTGAGAGAAGGCTCATGGGTAGAAGCCATCATCAACAAAACAGAAGACAAACCTGATATTCGCAGAATGCAGATTCCACTTGGGCCTGTAGTGGTTTTTGGAGCCAGTAATTTTCCGCTGGCTTTCTCGACCGCCGGTGGTGATACGGCGAGTGCTTTGGCTGCTGGTTGTCCGGTCATTGTAAAATCACATCCGCTTCATGCGGGAACGGGCGAGTTGGTATCTTCGGCAATTATCAAAGCAGCTCAAAGAACCGGAATGCCAAATGGTGTCTTTTCGAACCTAAACAGCAGCGGTATCGAGGTAGGAAAAGCTTTGGTTGAACATCCCTCTGTAAAAGCGGTTGGTTTTACAGGAAGTATTACAGGAGGAACTGCTCTTTGTAAAATTGCAGCCAACAGACCTGTTCCGATTCCAGTTTATGCAGAGATGGGAAGCATTAATCCAGTGGTAATTTTACCATCGGCCTTAAAACTGGAGAGTGAAAAATGGGCTAAAAACTACGCTGCATCTATTATAGCAGGAACAGGTCAGTTTTGCACCAATCCCGGACTTATTTTAGGAATAAATAGTAAAGAATTAGAGAATTTTATTACTATTTTAGCTTTAGAGACAGACAAATTAGAGCCAGCCTGTATGCTGCATCCCGATATTAAAACTAAATATGAAAGTTTGAAGTCAGAAGTTCTTGAACAGGAAGGATATACGCAGCAGACTAATTTAAAGAAAGAGGTAAAGCCAAATTATGCCCTGCAAAATGTAATATCGGTAGATGGAAATACCTTCTTAAAGAACAAAATATTTCATAAGGAGGTTTTTGGGCCTTTTTCTGTGGTTGTTAAATGTGATGATATTCAGCAATTGAATACAATTATTGAAAATCTGGAAGGACAGCTCACCGGTACTATTTTAAATTCGGATGAAAGTGAATTAAAAGATTTCAAAGAAGTAATCCAAAACCTTAAAAATAAGGTAGGGAGATTAATCTTTAACAATGTACCTACAGGAGTTGAGGTTTGCTCGGGAATGACACATGGTGGCCCTTTTCCTGCCAGTTCTGACAGTAAATTTACTTCGGTAGGATTAACGGCAGTAAAAAGATGGGTTCGTCCGGTTACGTTTCAGGACTGGCCAAATAAATTATTGCCCGTTGCTTTGCAGGATGAAAACCTATTAGGAATTAACAGAACAGTAAATGATATAGTAACCCAGAATCCTATTTAATATATGCCCAGAAAAACCTTTTTTTGCGTTGATGCACATACTTGTGGTAATCCAGTAAGAGTAGTTGCCGGCGGAGGCCCAAACCTTGTTGGAAACAACATGAGTGAAAAACGGCAACACTTTCTAAAAGAATACGATTGGATTCGCAAAGGACTTATGTTTGAACCTAGAGGACATGATATGATGAGTGGCAGCATTTTGTATCCTCCAAGCAATCCTGAAAATGACTTCGGAATCTTATTTATCGAAACTTCAGGATGCCTTCCTATGTGTGGTCACGGAACCATCGGAACCATAACCATTGCCATTGAAGAGGGTTTGGTAATTCCTAAAATTCCGGGAAAAATTAAAATGGAAGCACCAGCAGGATTGGTCCAGATCGAATACCAGCAAACGGGAAAGAAAGTAGAATGGGTACGTTTGACAAACGTAAAATCGTATCTGGCAGCCGAGGGGTTGACAGTTGATTGTCCGGAACTAGGCGAAATTGTTTTTGATGTGGCTTACGGAGGAAATTATTACGCCATTGTAGACCCGCAGCCACATTTTTCAGGAATTCAGGATTTTACAGCCGGAAAAATAGTGCAGTACAGCCAGGTAGTCCGCAAACGTATTAACGAGAAATACCCAAATCTTTTCATTCATCTTGAAAATGATACGATTCGGGATGTGAGTCATATGCTCTGGACAGGAGATCCTATTGACCCGTCCTCTTCAGGGCGAAATGCTGTTTTCTATGGCGATAAAGCTATCGATCGCTCACCTTGCGGAACCGGAACTTCAGCCAGGATTGCACAGCTTCATGCCAAAGGAAAACTTAAAAAAGGGGAAGATTATATTCACGAAAGTTTTATCGGAAGCAAGTTTATTGGACGAGTGGAAGAAGAAACCGCTATTGGAGATATAAAAGCCATCGTACCAAGTATTCAGGGTTGGGCAAAAGTGTACGGTTATAATAACATTATAATTGATGAAGATGATGATCCGTACGCATTTGGTTTTCAGGTCATTTAAAAAGAAACTATAATTTAACGGTTAACAAAAAATCTTGTCGCCAAATTTTTAATTGAGAGTAATAATGAAAAAAGTAAGTATAATTGGTGGAGGTATAATAGGTTTGTGTTCTGCTTATTATTTGGCTAAAGAAGGTTATGAAGTAGTTGTTTTTGATAAATCAGACATGAATGACGGTTGCTCTTACGGAAATGCAGGAATGATAGTTCCTTCACATATTATTCCGCTGGCTCAGCCTGGAATGATTGCACAGGGAATAAAATGGATGTTTGATAGCCAAAGTCCGTTTTATGTTAAGCCCAGATTAAATATAGATTTAATGAATTGGGGTTTACAGTTTTATAAACATGCCAATTTGAAACATGTCGAAAAAGCGATGCCCGCCCTTTGCGATTTATCACTTTTAAGTAAAGAACTCTATCAGGATCTAGCAAAAGAAAACAACTCTTTTTTCTATGAAGAAAAAGGGCTTTTGATGCTTTATAAAACGGATAAAACCGCAGAAGAAATTCATCACGAAGGAAAGTTGGCTGAAGATTTAGGCCTAGAAGTTGATTTTCTTTCCAAAGAGGAAGTTTCAAATTTAGAGAAAGGAACCGCTACAAATGTTATTGGCGGTGTTCATTACAAAAGCGATGCACACATCTATCCGCAAAAGTTTATGCAGTTTTTAAAAGATGAACTGGGCAGATTGAATGTAAAAATTCATACCCAGACAACTGTAGTAGATTTTTTCTTAAAGAATAATACCGTTTCAGAAATTATAACAGATAAAGGAAATTTTTCAACCGATGAAGTTGTTTTGGCAACAGGATCGTGGAGTCCGCATATTGCTAAAAAACTAAACATCAATATTTCAATTTTACCGGGAAAAGGATATAGTTTTACGTTAAAAGATCAAAGCCATAAACCATCAATTCCGAGTATTTTATGTGAAGGAAAAGTGGCTGTCACACCTATGAACAATGATATTCGTTTTGGAGGAACTATGGAAATCACACATACGAATGATATCAAAATCAATCAAAACAGAGTTCGGGGAATTTTAAATTCAATTAATGATTTTTATCCTGATTTGAAAATAGAAATGCCAAAAGAGCAAGACATCTGGTTCGGATTCAGACCTTGTACACCTTCAGGAATGCCCATAATTGCCAAAGATAAAAGACTAAAAAATCTAACGGTAGTTACAGGACACGCCATGATGGGCTTAAGTCTGGCACCGGCAACAGGCAAATTAGTTTCGGAGATTATTTCTGAAAAGCCAACTTCTGTCGATACTCAAATGTTTCAACTCTAAAAAATCAGCTTCATGTTTAATTAAAAATGAAGCTGATTTTTTTTACATAGAATTTTAAATTATGATTTAAAAACCTAATCATATTAGATTTTTAAAGTACCTAAACAAAAAATAAAAAACAAACCAAACAAACCAAACAAACCAAACAAACCAAACAAACCAAAAATGACAACAAATAATCAGGAAGAATTTAAAAAAGAACTCGGCCTCTTCGACGGAACCATGCTTGTCGTGGGTTCGATGATTGGTTCAGGAATATTCATCGTTAGCGCCGATATTGCCAGACAGGTCGGTTCTACAGCATGGCTTGTTTTAATCTGGCTGATTTCGGGAATTATCACCATGATTGCCGCAGTAAGTTATGGAGAATTAAGCGCCATGTTTCCTAATGCGGGCGGTCAGTATGTGTATTTAAAAGAATCTTACAATAAATTAATAGCGTTTTTATACGGTTGGAGCTTTTTTGCCGTGATCCAGACAGGAACAATTGCAGCGGTTGGAGTTGCTTTCTCTAAATTTGCAGCATATTTGATTCCCGCATTCAGCGATGAAAATATAGTATATCAATTAGGAAGTTTTAAGCTTAATGTTGCTCAAATTGTTTCTATAATAACGATTATTTTTCTGACTTACCTGAACACCCTAGGTGTGAAAAACAGCAAAATTCTACAAACGATTTTAACGATTATAAAAATTCTGTCTATTTCAGGATTAATTATTTTCGGATTTACCTTAGCTGCCAAAGCTTCTGTTTGGGATGCTAATTGGACAGATGCTTGGACTCCGCATTTTTTTAATACAACTAGCGGTTCCTGGATGCCAATTGGTACTACAGCCTTGATTTCAGGAATTTCTGCTGCAATGGTGGGTGCTTTATTTTCTAGTGATTCCTGGACCGGTGTTACTTTTATCGCTGGAGAAATTAAAAATCCAAAACGTAATGTAGGTTTAAGCATGCTTTTAGGAACATTTATAGTGACAGTAATTTATGTATTGACCAATTTGATGTACGTCGCTGTTATTCCGCTTAACGAAATTGCGGGTGCAAAATCAGACAGGGTAGCAGTAGTCGCAGCACAATATATTTTTGGAGATATAGGAACACTCATTATCGCATTGATGATTATGATTTCGACCTTTGCCTGTAACAACGGATTAATTATGGCTGGAGCCAGAGTCTATTATACAATGGCAAAGGATGGTTTGTTTTTTAAAAAAGCTGCAAGACTAAACCAAGCGAGCGTTCCTTCGTGGGCACTTTGGGCACAATGTTTATGGGCTTCTGTATTATGTCTTACCGGTAAATATGGTGATTTATTAGACTTTGTAATTATCATCGTACTTATCTTTTATATCCTGACCATTTACGGAATTATCATTCTCCGCAAAAAAATGCCCGATGCAGTTCGTCCTTATAAAGCTTTAGGTTATCCCTTTTTACCTTTATTGTACATTATAATAGCCTCAGCAGTGTGTGTTTCATTATTGTTTACAAAATTTTCTACTTGTGGATGGGGTGTTTTGATTATGCTAATTGGGATTCCGATTTACTATTTGATAAAAGAAAAAAATTATTAATTAATTTGACGTTTAGTGGAAACCTAATAGGTTTTTAAAACCTGTTAGGTCTATCGTTTCAATACAAATTTGTATTTAATAACTGTTTTTTTATCACATTCTTATTTCGATGGTTAATATAATCTTACTATGTGATAATATTGACCCATTGATGTCAATAAATACTATATATTTTTATGAATATTAAAATTATGAAGACAACTGATAAAAAAATAAGTGTGTTTTTAACACTTTTTTGGTGTTTAACAAGTTATGCTCAGGGTACACTAAAAGAGTACAAGAGCGCTAATGCCTTAGATTCGTTATTTAAGAATAAAGTAGTTAATACTCCTAAGGATTTTCATTGGATTGGAAATGATTACGTATGGTATACCAATAATCTATTGAAAGGGAAAGAGTTTATTTTGGCAGATACGAAAAATCAAAAGCAATCATTAGCTTTTGATCACAATAAATTAGGACAGTCATTATCAAAAATTTTAGCTAAAGAAGTAAATCCTAAAGATCTTCCGATAGAAAATTTAGAGTTTGATAAAAACCTGTCAACATTAGTTTTTACAACCGAAGCATTGAAATTTTCATATAATTTAAATGCCGATGAGCTAAGTAAAATCGGAGATTACAAAAAGCAGTTAAATAAAGAGGAGTATTGGGGAGATAACTTTGATGAATTGGGCAATAAACCTGTTGGCTCTCCGGATTCTTTACATGTCGCCTTCATAAAAAATTACAATTTATACATTAAGGATAAAAAAACAAAAGTTGAAACACAATTGAGTTACGACGGCTCAAAAGGATTTTACTATTCGTCTTATTTGCAATGGTCGCCAAACAGTAAAACCATTATGGCGTATAAGGTACGTCCTGGCGAAGAGCATAAAATTTATTTTGTAGAGTCGAGTCCAAAAGATCAGTTTCAGCCAAAATTGCAAACTAGAGATTATCTAAAGCCAGGAGATCAGTTACCATTTAAAAGTCCACAACTGTTTCTAGTGGCTTCAAAAAAACAAATCCAGATTCCAACCGATTTGTTTCAGGAGCAATATGACATTTCAGGAATTGAATGGAAAAGCGACAGTAGTGCTTTTCTTTTTGAATTCAACCAAAGAGGACATCAGTTGTATCGTATTTTGGAGGTAAACGCGATAACAGGAAAAGTGAGCGTTATCATAGAGGAAACAAGCCCAACTTTTGTGGAATACAGCGGAAAAAGATACCGCTATGATCTTAAAAAAAGTAATGAAATTATTTGGGCTTCAGAACGTGACGGATGGAATCATTTGTATTTATATGACGCGCTGAAAGGAAAAGTAAAAAATCAGATTACCAAAGGAAACTGGCCAATCAGAAAAGTTCTAAAAGTTGATGAAGAGAAAAAACAAATTTATTTTACAGCCAGCGGATTAGACAGCGATCAGGATCCTTATTTGTTACATTATTGCAGAATTGACTTTAACGGAAAGAATTTTAAAAGATTAACAACAGAAAACGGCAATCATAAAGTAACATTTTCTCCAGATTACATCTATTACGTAGATCAATACTCTCGGGTTGATACACCACCTGTAACGGTCTTGAAAAGCATCGAGACACAAAAAACAATTTTGGAAATGCAAAAAGCGGATATTTCGGTATTAAAGAATACTGGCTGGATTGCACCGGAAGTTTTTACAGCCAAAGGAAGAGATGGAAAAACCGACATTTGGGGAATAATTGTACGTCCAACCACTTTTGACCCAAATCGTAAATATCCAATCATTGAATATATTTATGCAGGTCCTCAGGATTCATTTGTTCCAAAGAATTTTCAATCCTACTATTGGGCCATGTCGTCTTTGGCAGAATTAGGATTTATTGTGGTGCAGATTGACGGAATGGGAACTTCAAACCGGTCAAAAGCTTTTCATGACATTTGTTACAAAAACCTCAAAGATGCTGGTTTTCCCGATAGAAAACTTTGGATGAAAGCTGTAGCTACCAAATATCCTTATATGAATATTGATAAAGTAGGTATTCACGGAACGTCAGCAGGAGGACAAAATGCTGGAGCAGCATTGGTTTTTAATTCTGATTTTTATGATGTTGCTGTAGCTTCCTGCGGTTGCCACGATAATAGAATGGATAAAATGTGGTGGAATGAACAATGGATGGGGTATCCGGTTGGACCAGAATATGAAGCTTGTTCAAATACAGCAAATGCAGCACAATTAAAAGGAAATCTGATGTTGATTTTGGGAGAACTAGACGACAACGTAGATCCGGCATCGACCATGCAATTTGCAAATGCCTTAATAAAATCCAATAAAAACTTTGAATTGGTTACAGTTCCGGGAATGGGGCATTCTGCTGGAGGTGATTTTGGCGAACGCAAACGAAGAGATTATTTTGTAAAGCATTTATTAGGTGTTATTCCGCCGAGCTGGGAAGAAATTTATAAGTAGAAATTTTTGAAAGAGAAAAAAGAGGTTTTGTAAATCATAAGAAAAACAATTCAGAATGAAAATATATCAGTTATTTTTTGGTGTCATACTAAGTTTTTGGGCATCGTGTGGAACAACTTTGCACGCACAAACAGGTGATCAGATTTTGGACGGAATTGGCGAAACAGGATTAATTGCCCGATATATATTTGATGGTAATACAAAAGACTGGTCACGAAATAATTGGCACGGAAAAATTCAGGATTCAAAAGGAAAATTTATAAATGACGAACAGTTTGGAACTGTACTTTCTTTGCCTGCAGACAGTAATGCTTTTGTTTCTCTTCCAGGCGAAGCATTATTAGGAGAAGAATCGTTAACCATAACGGGATGGTTTTATTTACGTTCCAATCAAATAGGACAACGTTTTTTTGATTTCGGAAAAAATACACAATCTAATTTCTTTGCTTCACCAACCGGAACAAAAGAAAAAGAAGGATATCATGCTGAAATTACCGCAGAGGTAAAGAATAAATATCAAACTAAATCTGTGGTTTTAGAAATTAATAAATGGAACCATATAGCATTAGTAATCAACATTCCTTCAAAATCGATTAGCACCTTTTTAAACGGTGTCTTGGTAAGTGAAACCAAAAATGTAGCCTTAGAATTAAATCAGGTATTGGATACTAATTTGGCAGGAAAAAACCTTTTGTATATCGGAAAATCATTAGAAACCGGAGATCCTTTTCTTGATGCCAAACTGCACGATTTTAGAATTTACAGAGTTCCATTAGAAGAAAAACAAATTGCCAGAATTTATCATAATGCATTAAATGAAAACCAGGAAGAAGTATCAGAAGAAGAGCAGATAGTAGAGCTGCCGGTATTTTCAAAAACAATTCCTCAGCTTTATAATTCTTATTTGGCAAGCGTTTCAGACATCAGAGCAGAAACAGCAGTGGGTTATCTTCCAAGATTGCCAAGCTATGTAAAAGGAACTTATAAAAACGGAATTGCTGGTCCTGAAGTAAGAGTAATTTGGCCTTCGCCGAAGGACAATAGTTCCGTGCAAAAAGTGGGGCAATATACTATAATCGGCAGCGTTCCGGGAACCGATTTTAAGCCAAAAGCAATTGTTACTGTAAAAGATACAAAGGCAGCCGTTGCCCCTCAACGCAAATTGGAAGCGTTCAAATTGGATGAAGTTACCCTGAATGATGATCTTCACGGAAATCATACCAAATTTGAAGAAAATCGAGACAAGTTCATCAAAACATTAGCCACGACAGATCCGGATTCTTTTTTGTATATGTTTAGAAATGCCTTCGGACAAGAGCAACCAAAAGGAGCAGAACCGCTTGGCGTTTGGGATACTCAGGAAACCAAACTACGTGGGCATGCAACAGGGCATTATTTAACCGCAATTGCGCAAGCATATGCAAGCACAGGTTATGATAAAACATTGCAAACCAATTTTGCAGATAAAATGCAATACATGGTCAATACATTGTATCAATTGGCACAATTGTCAGGAACTCCGAAAGAAACTGGTGGCGCATTTGTTTCAGATCCGACGGCAGTTCCGCCAAGAGCTGGAAAAACTGATTATGAATCCGAACTCAGTGCAGAATCCATTCGTACCGATTACTGGAATTGGGGCAAAGGATATATCAGTGCCTATCCGCCAGATCAATTCATCATGCTGGAAAAAGGAGCAACTTATGGAGGGCAGAAAACTCAAATTTGGGCACCTTATTACACGCTTCATAAAATTCTTGCCGGTTTAATGGATGTTTACGAAGTAAACGGCAACGAAAAAGCACTTGCAACAGCCAAAGGAATGGGAGACTGGGTTTATGCGAGAATGAAAAAATTGCCAACCGAAACCCTGATTAGTATGTGGAACCGATATATTGCAGGCGAATTTGGCGGAATGAACGAAGCGATGGCAAGATTGTACAGAATCACAAAAGATCCTCATTATTTAGAAGTAGCCCAATTATTCGACAATATAAAAGTGTTTTATGGCGATGCAAACCATTCGCATGGACTAGTAAAAAATGTAGATACTTTTAGAGGATTACACGCCAATCAGCATATTCCGCAAATTATGGGTGCACTCGAAATGTACCGCGATTCAGGAACGTCTGAATATTATCAGGTTGCCGATAATTTCTGGAATAAAACCACAAATAATTATACGTACAGCATTGGTGGAGTGGCCGGAGCACGTAATCCCGCTAATGCAGAATGTTTTATCAGTGAGCCGTCAACCATTTACGAAAACGGATTTTCATCTGGAGGTCAAAACGAAACCTGTGCCACTTACAATATGCTTAAGTTAACAAGCGACTTGTTTCTTTATGACCAGCGCGGTGAATTAATGGATTATTACGAACTCGGACTGTACAATCACATTCTTTCTTCCGTAGCAGAAAATAGTCCGGCAAATACGTATCATGTTCCCTTAAGGCCAGGTGCTGTAAAACAGTTTGGAAATCCACATATGACTGGTTTTACCTGTTGCAACGGAACTGCAATTGAAAGTAATACGAAGTTTCAAAATTCGATTTATTTCAAGAGTGCTGCGAATGATGCGATTTATGTAAATCTTTACATTCCGTCAACTTTAAAATGGACAGAAAGGAATGTCATTATAGAGCAAAAAACTTCTTTCCCAAATGAAGATCATACACAATTAACCATAAAAGGAAATGGAAGTTTTGCAATCAATGTTCGTGTGCCACATTGGGCGGTTAAAGGATTTTTTGTGAAGATAAATGGTAAACCCGAAAAAGTAAAAGTAACACCGGGTAGCTATCTCAGGCTAAATAAAAAATGGAAAGACGGCGATACAATCGAATTGCAAATGCCATTTGATTTTCACTTAGAACCCGTAATAGATCAACAAAATATCGCTAGTTTGTTTTATGGACCAATATTGCTGGCCGCCCAAGAAACAGAACCACGAAAGGACTGGCGCAAAGTGACATTAGACGCAAAAAATATTGGAAAAACAATAGAAGGAGATCCGAAGAAATTAGAGTTTAAAATCGATGGAACACTATACAAGCCATTTTACGAAACCTACGGACGTCATTCGGTTTATTTGGATGTCACTTTGAAAGAATAATGAAATAGCATTAAAACATTAAAACAAAAGCATGAAAAAATTAATTCTAAGCCTTATTTTATTTTTATTTATGGTAACACCTTCCTTTTCCAGCGAACTTATCGATGTCGTGAATACTTTTCAGGCAGACAAAACAGCGCTGCAAAATTTTTATTCCAATAACGAATCCGAAGAATATTATGTGAGGTTTTCTAAATTTTATGAAGAGTGGGGAAAAAAGGTAAAAAGTATTGATTTTAAAAATTTATCAAAAGACGGAAAAGTAGATTATCTGTTGCTAAAAAATCTAATTAGCAGGGAAGATTATTTTTTACAGATCGAATACAAATCATATAAAGAAATAGTTTTGGTTTTAGATTTTTCAGCTGATATCAATCTTTTTATTCAGGAAAGAAGAAGAGGAAAACGCCCGGTGGCCAGTCAATTAGCAAAAGTATTTGATATTGCCGGAATTACTATTGACAAAAAAACAGAGCTGCTCAAAAACAAACCTTTTAAAGACTGGTTTGCAGCAGACAAAGCCGCAAAAACGATAGTTTCTTTTGAAAAATCATTAAAAGAAGCTTATGATTTCTATTACAGCTATGACCCCGATTTTACTTGGTGGATGGAAAAACCGTATAAAAAACTATCTGAAAAACTAAAAGGCTATGAGGATTTTTTAAGAGCCAATTATTCTAAAACAAGTCTAAAAGATGATGGTAGCGGGATTGTTGGAAAACCAATTGGAAGAGAAGCTATTATAAAAAGTCTTGCGTTCGAATATATTCCCTATTCTCCAGAGGAATTAATTTTGGCAGCTCAAACTCAGTTTGAATGGTGCAAAAAAGAAATGATCAAGGCATCTACAGAATTAGGTTATGGAAATGACTGGAAAAAGGCATTGGAGCACGTTAAAGATACTTATGTTCCGGCAGGCGAACAGCCACAGGCGATTACGAATCTATACAATCAATCGATAAAATTTATTGAAGACCGCGATTTAATCACCTTACCTGATTTGACAAAAGAAACTTGGCAGATGATTATGATGACTCCGGAACGTCAGAAAGTGAATCCATTTTTTACGGGAGGCTGGGAAATAAGTATTTCGTATCCAACAGAGGATATGGATCAGAAAGATAAATTGATGAGCATGCGTGGTAACAATCCAAATTTTTCTTTTGCAACGGTGCAACACGAACTGCTTCCTGGACATAACCTACAGTTTTTCATGAACAGTCGTTACAAGTCCTATCGCCAGCTTTTTGATACTCCTTTCTGGATGGAAGGTTGGGCTTTGTATTGGGAAATCAATCTTTGGAATAAACAATTTCCGCAAACTCCAGAACAAAAATTAGGAATGTTATTTTGGAGAATACACCGTTGTGCCCGAATCATTTTTTCATTAAAATATCATTTGGGCGAAATGACTCCACAGCAATGTATTGATTTATTAGTGAATGAAGTGGGGCATGAATACGCAAATGCAGAAGCAGAAGTAAGACGTTCCTTTGCCAGCGGAGATGCACCATTATACCAGGTTGCTTATATGACAGGCGGTTTACAGTTTTATGCTTTAAGAAATGAATTGTTAGCCAAAGGATGGACAGAAAAACAGTTTCATGACAGGGTTTTAAAAGAAAATATTATGCCTGTAGAAATGCTCCGGATTTTATTGGAGGATTTGCCTGCCGAGGAAGATTATAAAACAAAATGGAAGTTTTCGACTGATTTTAAATAATAAAAAGTATCACTGAATAGCTTTTATTCAGGTTTTAAAAACATCAAATTATGAAAAAAATAAAAGTATTGGCTTTGACAATTTGCTGCTTAATTGCTTCGGATAACTTACAGGCACAGGAATATTGGGATAAGATTAAGGCGAAAAAATCAACGCTCGAAACAGACCAAGGATTCCTTAATCTGAATACAAAATCTTTTGAACTAAAATTGTTAAAATCATCTCAAACTGTAGCGGCTTTATCTCCTGTTAGCGATAAAACGTTTGATTTCACCCCAGGAGAAAGACTTTCTGTTCGCGACAAAGACGGTTTATATCAATTAGGAGATATTAATCTTCGTATAAAGACAGCAGACGGAAGCTGGAAAAGTTACTCGACGGCTGCAAAACGTGCTTCGGTATCGGCTTTAAGTGCTTCGGGAAATGTTCTCGCAGCAGCGGATCTTTCGAATACATTACCAACTGATATTCCTGTAACAATAAAACGTTTTTACGAACAGAAAGACGGGAATTTAATATTGCGCTTTGAAATTACCAACAAATCAGATAAGGCTCAGGAACTAGGAGCTTTGGGAGTTCCAATGGTTTTTAATAACATTTTGGAGGGAAAAACATTAGATCAAACTCACATCGATAATGTATTTTTTGATCCTTATATTGGCAAAGACGCCGGTTATCTGGAAGTGAAAAGATTAAGCGGTCACGGGCCGGTCTTGTTGTTGCTTCCCGAAGAAAATATGTCTTTTGAAGCCTACCGTCCATTATTGGATGATGAAACGCCCAGAAGTATTGTTTTTGAAGGCTTCCACGAATGGATGTCATTGAGCAAAGCCTATGCAGACCAGGAATGGAAAAGTGCCGACCAATGGAATACACCAACTTCATTAATCCTAAAAGCAGGAGAATCTAAAAGTTTTTCTTTGAGATTTGTATTGGTTGATGAGATAGAAAATATTCAAAAATCTTTAATTCAGAACGAACGTCCGGTAGCGGTTGGCGTTCCGGGTTATGTTTTGCCTAAGGATGTTGATGGACAGCTTTTTCTGAAATATAAAAGGGCAGTAAAATCTATTAAAATTGAACCAGAAGGAGCTTTAGTTGTAGAAGAAAAATCAAAAAATAAGAACGGATATTTTCAATACACAGTTCACGGCAAAAAATGGGGAAGAGCAAGATTAACTGTGGTTTATGAAGATGGATTAGAACAATCAATCAATTATAAAGTCATAAAATCGGAAACAAGTGTGATTAATGATTTTGGACATTTCCTGACAACAGCCCAATGGTTTGATGAAAAAAATGATCCTTTTCATAGAAATCCTTCGGTAATCTCTTATGATTATGAAACCAAAAAGCAAGTAAGTCAGGATAGTCGTGTCTGGATCGCTGGTTTAAGTGACGAAGGCGGGGCAGGTGGCTGGCTGGGTGCTATGATGAAAGAATTAATAGCTCCAAATAAAGAAGAAATTCAAAAACTGGAACAGTTTGTCGATAAAACATTATGGGGCGGCATTCAGTATAATACAGCTGATACGTTAAAGTACGGTGTTAAAAAAAGTGTTTTTTATTACGAGCCAAAGTTAATGCCTGAAGGTACATACAGCAAAGATATAAATTATAAAACCTGGGCTGCATGGGATAAAAAAGGTTCTGACGATCCTGGAAGATCTTTTAATTATCCGCACGTTGCAGCTGCGCACTGGACGATGTATCGCTTGGCAAGATATCATGATGGTTTGGTTACCAATCATGCGTGGGACTGGTATCTGAAAAATGCTTATGAAACCACTATTGCTATGACCAGATTGGCACCTTATTATGCACAGTTCGGACAAATGGAAGGAACAGTATTTTTATTGATTTTGAAAGATTTAAAAGCGGAAGGATATACTGAAATGGCCAATAATCTGGAATCCAAAATGAAAGAAAGAGCAGATCATTGGAGAACACTGAATTATCCGTTCGGAAGTGAAATGCCTTGGGATTCTACAGGTCAGGAAGAAGTGTATACGTGGTCAGTTTATTTTGGATATAACGACAAAGCAAAAGTTACTATGGATGCTATTTTGGCTTACATGCCAACAATGCCGCATTGGGCGTACAATGGAAACGCCCGTAGATATTGGGACTTTTTATATGGAGGAAAATTATCAAGAGTAGAGCGTCAGATACATCATTATGGTTCGGCTATAAATGCGATTCCGGTATTAGAGCAGTTCAGAAAAACACCTGATAATTTTCATCTCTTAAAAGTTGGATACGGAGGTTTATTGGGCGGAATTTCAAATATTACCGAAGATGGTTTCGGTCCTGCTGCTTTCCACTCTTATCCTGAAACCTTGCAAATTGATTATTTATCAGGAGATTATGGATCCGGTTTCTTTGGTTATGCAGTTAATACGGCTACTTTTATTACCAATGAAAAAGAATACGGCTGGCTGGCTTTTGGTGGGAATCTAAAAGAAAAAGAGAACGAGGTTGAAGTTGAAATTACAACAGCAGCCAAATCTAAAATATTCATTGCACCAAAAAAACTTTGGCTTACTTTAGATGCTGGAACTTTTAGAAAAGTAAATTATAATACTAAAACTGGTGTTGTCAGCATTACTTTAAATCCTAAAACAGTGCACACGCCAGATGCGTATTTAAGAACTGATCAGGAGATTAAACTACCTTACGAAAAAGTAAGGGGCGCTTACAAGATAGCGTTAAAAAGCAAAGCTATTCAAATTAAACTGTAATATTCAATGCTGAAAAACAAACTATTTTACAGCTTAATTATCTTTGCATTTGCAGGAACCATTTTTGCACAAAAAGATGTTTATGTAAGTGCTCCCGGAGTAAAAAATCCAATTTTACCGGGTTGGTTTGCCGATCCCACAATCAAAAAGTTTGGAGACATTTATTATATCTATGCAACAACAGATAATGAAATGCTGGCATCTGGAGCCCCAACAGTCTGGTACAGCAAAGACTTTAAAAACTGGTATAATTATATCATGGAAATCCCATCCTTTTCAGCCCAGTCAATTACAAACTTTTGGGCTCCTGATATTGTAGAAGGTGAGGATGGAAAGTATTATTTGTATTTTGGAAATTGCGAAATTGGCTGTAATATTTATGGTTATGTTTCAGATTCTCCTGTTGGACCCTGGGAAAAATTAAGCAAAAAAGATGTTCCGGTAATTTCAAACGGTTATCCGAGAGAAAATTTCCCTTCACTCGACGCTCAGTTTTTTAAAGATACAGATGGTAAAATCTATAGTTATTGGGGTACTTGGGTGCATTATAATGGAGGTTATGCAGTGGGCGAATTAGATAAAGATTCGATGAACAAAATGAAAAACTCAACCAATATTCCACTTGAGCAAACTCCGGCACCTTTTGAAGCAGCTTACATCATGAAAAAAGGATCAAAATACATTTTAATGTATTCTGGTGCATCCTGCCATGATGAAACTTACAATGTTCGCTATTCATATTCTGATTCACCATATGGACCTTTTATTCCAGGAAAAAATAATCCGATTTTGAGTACCAATAACGATCAAACGGTACATGGCCCGGGACATCATTCGGTTTTGAAAGAGAATAACGATTATTATATCGTTTATCATAAACACGATTATCCAATGACCAGAGGCGGACTTGCCAGGCAGGTTTGCATGGATAAGATGGTATTTGAAAACGATTCAACAATCAAAACGGTTGTTCCTTCAAGTAGAGGAATAAAAGATTTGGTAAAATCGGAGGTTCCTGAAGACATCGCTTTTGGAGCAAAAACAACAGCTTCGTCTTTTTATCATCTAAAATCGACTCAATATGATTATGAATACAAGCCTTCTTATGCGACAGATGATAATAATGCCACAATGTGGAAAGCTTCTGATAATACAACGCCACAACATTTAATTATCGATTTAGGTTCAGAGAAGAAAATAAAAAGAATAATGACCCAATTTGAGTTTGCAAGTTATTATTACCAGTATACATTAGAATATTCTGTTAATGGAACCAAGTGGAATCTATATGCTGACAGATCTAAAAATCGGACAGCTGGAAGTCCAATGATTGATGATAGTGAGGTTAGGGCACGTTATGTAAAACTGACCATTTCAGCCTCAGAAAAAACCGGATTATATGCAGCAGTCTGGAATATTAAGGTCTATGATTCCTTATTTGATATTCCGTTGCCATTGAAAAATAAAGAATCTAAAACGTTTCCTGCTGTAAAAAGCACTAAGAAATTATTGGTAGATTTTGATGCAGCTACAATTCAAAGTAATTCAACAATAAGTACTGTTTTTAATAAAGGATTTATTGGAGGGGTTTTTACTAAAAATGGCGACGTTTCTTTGGAAAAAGTAGACGGAATAAAAGCTTTTCATTTTAAAAATGGTGCCTTTGTACTAGATAATCCAGTACCTGAAAGTCTTGCATGGAATGGCTCTTACACCCTAGCAACATGGGTTAAAAACCCAGAAATAGCAAAAGAAGGAGAAATTTTAGCCTCTTGGTGCGATAGGACTAGGTTTGGTCTTGCAAATTCATATAACGCCCTAGCTTACAACAGTGGACCTTATGGCGCAGGAGTACATTTAGACGGGCATTTTGACATGAAATTTAACAAACTTCCTGAGGCAGATAAATGGCATTATCTGGTTTTAACTTTTGATGGTGTTGTCGAGAAAATTTATGTAGACGGAGTTTTGGATAATTCGCAAAATATGCTTTTGTCTTCGGCCATCGATAAAGCTAAACTTATAATTGGTGCTTCAGATATTGGAGAGAATTTCTCGGGATTTATCGCTTCATTACGTATGTATGATTATGCTTTAAATCAGGATGAAGTAGTAAAACTGATGAACCAGACAAAACCTAAAAAAGAATAAAATAAGATTGATTAATTTAGCGGGTTAACGTAAAATTAGAAAAAAATGACAATAGGTGTAGGCGGTTCAAGTGCTGCAATTGAATTAGAAAAAATAGAAAACAGAATACTCGATGTTCAACCTATTCAATTAGAAGAATATCAGGAACGTATCAAAAAGGCGGTAAACCTAATGAAACAACTTTATGTTAAAGCAATGTATCTTAACGCGGGAACGAATCTGTATTATTTTACAGGAACACTTTGGAGTGCTTCTGAACGAATGGTCGGAGCGATACTTTTTGAAGATGGTTCTTTAGAATATATAGTTCCAAAATTTGAAGAAGGGACTTTTAACAAATATTTGAAAGTTCAGTCCAATATTAATTGCTGGGAGGAGCATGAATCTCCTTATGTTTTAGTTGGAAAATTATTGAATAAAAAGAATTTGACTAACGGAACTATTGCTATAGATGAATCGGCAGCTTATTTTTTAGTTGACGGAATTTCAAAGACCAATAATGTTTATGATTTTGTAACGGCACAAAACATTACATCATCATGCCGAATGCAAAAGTCTAAAAATGAAATTGCCATTATTCAAAAAGCAAAAGATATTACGATGGAGGTTCAACGAGCCGCTGCCAGAATCTTAAGGCCCGGAATCAGCGTAAGCGAAGTGACAGATTTTGTAAATAAAGCACATATAAAAGCAGGAATAACTTCAGGGTCTTACTTCTGTATTATTTTGTTTGGTGATGATACTCAATATCCTCATGGAGTAGCAGTTCCCCAGCTTTTAAAAGAAAATCAGGCTGTAATTGTTGATACAGGCTGCAGGTTAGAAGGCTATCTTTCTGATATTACAAGATCTTATGCTTTTGGAACTCCTTCAGAAGAATATAAAACGATTTGGAATCTAGAAAAAAAGGTACAGCAAACTGCTTTTGAAGCTGCAAAAATTGGTACTGAATGCTGTTTTGTAGATGATGCTGCCCGTAAAACATTGGCCAAAGCCGGATTAAGCCCTGATTATGATTTACCCGGATTGCCACACAGAGTAGGGCATGGCACCGGACTTGATATTCATGAATACCCGTATTTAGTCCGCGGAAGCGAAATAAAGCTACTCGAAGGAATGGTGGTCAGTAACGAACCGATGATCTGCGTACCGGGTAAATTCGGAATTAGACATGAAGATCATTTTTACATGATCGAAAAGGGACCAAAATGGTTTACAACTCCAATGCATAGTGTTGACAATCCGTTTGGGTATTAATTTTATTATCTAAAATAAATGATGAAACGTTTATTACTTTTAATTCTGAGTATTGTGTACTGCATAGGCCACGCACAAGAAAACCCTTTGATTTGTGTTGAAACTAAAAGTGCTGCTTTGGTTTTTAAAGTAGGTAAAAACAAAAAAGTGTATCAAACATATTTTGGTTCAAAGCTTAATAATAATCAGGAGTATGAATTTATCTCAAGAGAAAATACAAAAAATTTTGCCATAAATGATGGAAATCCTCTAATTGATTTACGGCATTTAGCATATCCGACTTTTGGAACTGATAATTTGTTTGGACCCGCTATTCGAATGACGCATAATGATGGAAATCCTTCTTTAGAATTAGAATATCAAAATCATACAACAGATAAAATTGATTCAAATACAGCAGAAACCATTATTAAGTTAAAAGATCCTCAGTATCCTGTTTATGTTTCGCTTCATTATAAAACATTTGCTAAAGAAAATGTAATTGAGTCCTGGACAGAAATTCAGCATCATGAAAAAAAGGCGCTGACACTTTATAACTATGCATCATCAGCTTTGCATCTCGATGCTGATAGATATTGGCTGACCCAATTTTACAGTGATGTTGTCGAAGAAATGCGAATGGAAGAAAGTCAGCTTACAAGAGGCTCAAAAGTTATCGATTCAAAACTGGGAGTCAGAACGAATATGTTTGCCGCACCAAGTTTTTTTCTTTCATTAAATTCAAAATCAACAGAAAAAACGGGAGAAGTTATTGCAGGTTCGATAGCATGGTCAGGAAATTTTAAGTATACTTTTGAGATTGATAATAATAACGAATTGCGAATCATTTCTGGGATAAATGAATTTGCTTCAGAATACAATCTAAAACCGCAGGAAGTATTTAAAACACCAGTCTTTATTTATACATTTTCTAATAATGGAAAGGGGCAAGCCAGTAGAAATTTACACGCCTGGGCTAGAAAATATGGATTGAAAGACGGAGAAAAGCCACGCTTGACATTATTAAATAATTGGGAAACTACTTTTTTTGATTTTGACCAGGCTAAATTAGCAAACATGTTTGTAGATGCCAAAACATTGGGCGTTGATATGTTTTTACTCGATGACGGCTGGTTTGGGAATAAATATCCGAGAAGTGGTTCTGTTTCTGGTTTGGGAGATTGGGAAGCCACAAAATCAAAATTGCCGGATGGAATTGGTTTTCTGATGGAAAAGGCAAAAGAAACCAATGTCAAATTTGGTATTTGGATTGAACCCGAAATGACTAATGAAAAAAGCGAACTGTATGAAAAACATTCGGATTGGGTTTTAAGTTTGCCCAATCGTGACAAAAGTATCTACAGGACACAGTTGGTTCTGGATTTATGCAATCCAAAAGTGCAGGATTTTGTCTTTAAGGTAGTTGATGATATTATGCAGACCAAATCGGGGGTTGCTTTTTTTAAATGGGACTGCAACCGAATGATGACAAGCGCTTATTCTAATTATTTAAAAAATCAGCAATCGCATTTATTTATTGACTATACCAAAGGATTGTATAAAGTTTTGGATCGAATAAAAAATAAATATCCAAATCTTCCAATGATGCTTTGTGCGGGCGGAGGTGGAAGGGTTGATTACGGACTACTGAACTATTTTACTGAATTTTGGGCAAGCGACAATACGGATCCTTTCGACCGCGTATTTATTCAATGGGGATATTCAAATTTTTATCCTGCATTGGCAATTTGTAACCACGTAACCTCAATGGGAACCCAATCTGTTAAATTTAAAACTGATGTCGCTATGATGGGTAAATTGGGTTTTGATATAAATGTTGGAGACTTAAAGGAAAACGAATTAAAATTTTGTCAGGAAGCGGTAGCAAATTACAAACGACTAAGCCCTGTAATTTGGGAGGGTGATGCGTATCGACTGATATCACCTTATGAAGACAGCAGAGCAGTTATAATGTATGTAAATGAGGATAAAACACAATCGGTACTTTTTTCATATACTTTGCATCCGCTTGCAGATCCTAATTATAGTTTAGTAAGGCTAGAAGGACTAGATCCTTCAAAAAAATATATTGTAAAAGAGATTAATATAATGCCTCAAAGCAAAAATACATTTGAAGAATCTGGAAATGTTTTTTCTGGTGACTTCCTGATGAAAATTGGATTGAAGGTTTCGTCTTCTAGACAAGAAAGCAGTGTTGTATTGGAAATTTCAGCAGTTGAATGATATTTATTTTGAATACATGCTTTTTTATTGAACTAATTAGCTGGTTAAATGGGGTAAAATAGTATTAAATTAGGTAAATATTGTATTATAATATTCACAATATATCTTCTATGTTTACAGAAGACATATGTCCTTAACCTACTAAACCATTAATTTTATGAAAACACTTTTACTACAAGTGGCCCTTTTTCTTTGCAGTTATTTTGCAATGGGGCAGAAGACCCTTTTTACTCCTCCAGAATGGAGCGACCCCAACAATGAGTTTTACAATAAAGTATCAAACTCAAGAAAATATGAGTCGACCAATTTTGTTCTTTATTGGGGCGATAAAGTGGGTACAAACCCGGCAGCTTACTCAGATACTTCATTACGTTTTACTCCCAAATCTGTGGCGGATACACTTGAAACTAGTTTTAAACGTTTGATAACCGATTTAAAATTTGTCAATAATGCCCCAACGACAAACTTTGGTAAGTACAAAACCATTATCATGATGATGAATACTTGGAATTCTACAGATCCAAGGTTAGAGGCTTTTGCTCAAGCAAGTGCTTTTAGTAATACTATTGGTGCTATGTTTGTGCACCCACAAGCAACCAGAGATGGAGGCGCATTATCGCATGAATTTGCTCATACCCTGCAAATGATGATGAGGATTCAGGAAAATCCAGGCAACGGAACTGCATTTGCCGGATATGACTGGGCTGGACCATTTTTTGAAGGACATGCCAATTTTATGCGAGGTCAGGTGTATCCCAAATGGGCAGAAATTGATGGTACTTTAACTAGGTGGATACAAACCAAACATTTTATGTGGTCCTCTAATCGACATCATTACACAAACTTTCATTTAATGTATTATGTTCAGGAAAAAGAAGGTTTTGATTTTACAAGAAGAATGTGGGCAGAATCTAGAAATCAAGAACATCCACTTGAAACAATTAAGAGATTAAAAGGCTTTACACAGGATCAACTCGATGATTATCTTTGGGGATATGCACAAAGACAGCCTGCATTTGACTATCCTATTCAATGGAATTCACAAATAAATGCAAACAGTAATTTTGGAAAAACAATTAGAAGTGCCTACAACTACATTAAGACAAACATACCTCGCTATACAAGTAGACAATATACACTACTAACAAAAGTTGCTGGTACAACAGATCAATATTACACTAACAATGATTGGGCGCCACAAGATTATGGAATGAATGTAATCCCTTTATACCCAACCTGTACTGGAGCTCAAAAGAGTGTGAGTATTAAATTTAAAGGTCATTCAGAAGTTAATACAACACAGGCTGGTTGGCGATATGGTTTTGTTACCACAAAAGCCGATGGTACAATATCTCGTTACAGTCCAATGTATAAAACGGATGGAGAAGCTTCTTTTACACTTAATACGTCTACTGAAGCCAATATTTTTCTTGTAGTTTTCTCTGCACCCAAAGTTCATGTTAATTACAATATAGATGAAGGTTACCCTAAACAAAGAAGATATCCGTATGAACTAAAAATTGCTAATGCAACTCCTGAAGGATTTCAGCCAGCTGCTAATTTCAGAAGTTTTCTTAAAACAAATGGACGTATACATGCAAACGGAGGAGGATGGGTGTCTAACAATGCGAATGTTGCATCGACAGTATATGTTGGTCCTTACGCAGTGGTCAGAGCTGGAACTATTTCGGGTAATGCTCGTATAGAAGACTATGCTATGGTAGATGGAGGAACGATAAATGGTAACGCAATTGTAAGAGGGAATGCTTGTGTTTACAACACAACTTTATCTAATAGTGCTATTGTTGAAGGGAATGCTTGGATGGAAGGAGGATCAGTTGCAAATACAGCTACTATTAAAGGAAATGCGATGCTGTTTGCTGGAAATTTTGGAAGTTCTGTTGTGGTGGGAGGTGATGCTGAAATTGGCAGCTGCTCGACGCCTGGTGTATATTTGCAGTTTCCTTACTGGAGAAATGGCAGAACAGATTGTGATGGTAAAGGAGCGGCAGATACTTCTAATATAGATATTAATGCAACATTCACAAATTTTACAGCAGCACAAATGGCTTTTAGCACAACACCTAACTGTACTGTAGCGACACTAAGTACGAATAAAGTAGTTCTTGATTCTCAAGTTGACTTGAGTATTTACCCAAATCCGACCAATCAAAATCTAACAATTTCATTTATGCAAACCGAGCAGGAAAAAGTTACTGTTTCATTGTTTGATATGTATGGACGTGAAATTGGTATTATTACAGATAAGACTTATGATGTTGGACGAATCGATCTTGCTTATAATTGTAGTAATTTGGTTCCAGGTGTTTACTTAGTGCGTATCAATACAGGAAATGATTATGTAACTAAGTCTTTTATTAAGAACTAATCTTTTTTTAGATGTAAAGAGTTAAAAATAAATAGGCTGCCCGAAAAGGGCAGCCTATTTTTACTATATAATTTTATAAGCTTAGATTCTGAATTTTCCTCCTACAGCAAGTATTCTCTGAAAAAAGAAAAAATCTTGTGACGCTTTGTCGTCTGGACTCATTGTAGTTCTGATGTCATTCATGTTGATATACCCGCCTTTTAATTCTCCTTGAATATAGAAATATTTAAAGAAAGTAATATTTACACCAGCTTTCAAGGAAGTTCCAAAACCGGATACGTGAAAATCATCATGACGTTCTTTTCCAAGTAATTTGGTGTTTGTTTTTGGATACAATACCCCAAAACCAATTCCTTCTGTCAAGTTAACCTGAATTTTATCCGTATTTCCAATTTTGAATAACTTAGAAATATCATCATGACGAGACACTTCGGTATTGATATAGTTTAAACCATCTGTATGCTCGTAAGTTAAAAACTGTTCATCAGTAAAGTTAACAGGAGTTTTGTTATAAGTACCGTTAAAAACAGACCCTGGGTCTGAGGCAGGTAAGTTAATGGTTCCTGTTACATTAGCCGTTTGATCTTGGGTCATCACATATTTCATATGATCCACCCCAATAGCTACACTATAATGATCAGAGAAAAAATACCCTAAACGTAAATTCGTTTGTGGTATCGTCATTTTAGTTGGATTAATGTAATCCACATGCCAACCTTTGGGTTTGTCGTGAGCTCTCATATCAGCTACCGTAAAACGATAATCTTTACCGGTAAAGGTAACATCAGATTTACTGTAAGATTCTCTGTTTCCTCCCCACGAAATAAAGAATTTACCTTTATTGTGGGCAGTGTATCTTACAGGAGTGTTTTCTTGTGCAAAGGCAATTGTTGTCGTTAAAAAAAGAACGAATAAATAAAATGAATTTTTCAAGTGATAAGTAATAAAAAAAAATTAAAATTGATTAATGGTTTGTCTGATGGCGACTAGTTTGGTCATTAAAGCTTCAAAATAATCCAAATGCAACATGTTCGCACCATCACTTTTAGCATTAGCTGGATCAAAATGAGTTTCAATAAAGATACCGTCTACACCTACTGCAATTCCAGCTTTGGCAACAGTTTCAATCATGTCTGGTCGACCTCCAGTTACACCAGCGGTTTGGTTAGGTTGTTGCAAAGAATGCGTAACATCCAAAACCGTTGTTGCGTATTGCTGCATCGTTGGAATACCTCTATAATCTACAATCATGTCTTGATAACCAAACATGGTACCGCGGTCTGTAACCATTACATTTTCATTTTGGCAATCCAATACTTTTTGTACGGCGTGCTTCATGCTTTCTGGACTCATGAATTGTCCTTTTTTCAAGTTGACTACTTTTCCAGTTTTGGCAGCTGCAACCACCAAGTCAGTTTGTCTTACCAAAAAGGCTGGAATTTGCAACACGTCTACATAAGCAGCAGCCATAGCCGCGTCTTCATTAGTATGAATATCTGTAACGGTTGGAACACCAAATGTTTCAGATACTTTTTGAAGAATTTTCAAAGCTTTTTCGTCTCCAATTCCAGAAAAACTATCAATTCTAGAACGGTTGGCTTTTTTGAAAGAACCTTTAAATACGTATGGAATTTGCAATTTGTCTGTGATGCCAACCAAACGCTCTGCTATACGCAAAGCCATTTCTTCACCTTCTATGGCGCAAGGACCTGCTAATACAAAAAAATTACCACTATCGGTATGCTTAATTTGCGGGATATGATGTATGTTCATTTTTTAAATTTTGTGTGCAAAGGTAATTAGCTTTTGCGATTTTTGATTATAAATGGAGGGGAAAATATTGTTTTTAGAGTTGTAGTTAAGAAAGTTTTAAGGATTACATCAAATGCAAACTAATTTTTCTTCAAGCTAAACCCAACAGGAACCATCAATTGTCCTCTTTCATAGATATTCAAATACAATAGTATGGGGTTTTTCAGTCCTTCCCATTTTATTTCATAAACATCTAGAAATCCTGCACCCATTTCTGTGTTTTTTGAAGGGAAAGGACAACAGCTTTCTAATTTTGAAAAAGTAATTGCTTCCCCGTTTGGACCAGCCAATGCATTTAAAAAGCGTTGCTGATTGATAACATCGTCTTTGGTACCATGATAAAAGATATTGATCGGGTAATCTTTGTTATACCCATACTTTTTGTCTTTACTAAATTCTGTAATGACGAATGTATTGTTCTTAGTAAGTTTTGGTGTAGGCGCATTGTTGTCCACATTTTTTAAAGTCGATTTTGTACTAATGCAGGACGCAAATAGAAAAAGACTAGCCACTAGTCCAAAGATTTTTTTCATAGTCAGAAGTTATAATTTTGTATTCTTTTCAAGTGTTTCGGGTATATACTCTGTTTGGGTCAAACAAGAATGATACCAACTTTTGTGATGATTTTCAAAAGCAAATATAAACACTTTACACTTTACTACTCGAGATTATTTCTGTTGTTGAGAGTATGAATTTCAAGTTTATAAGATGTCATATTTTTAGAGGCAGTAAAAGGTTTTCTAGGGCAATAAAGTCCAATTCTCCGCTATACTCGAGGCTTTACTTTGTAGTGCAGTAAAAAACAGCAAATGTATGGTAGGCAAGCTTTGTTTTGAATTACGTTCAGAATTTTAAAGATGCGATTTTAATTCAAAAAAGCACTTTTTGTATGAAACTTAGATTTGCTTGCTATCTTTGCCGAAAATTAAACAGTTTATATGGATTTTATTTCTCAAACTTGGGCTTGGTACGTTTCTGGTTTTATTATCGGATGTGTCATGCTTCTTTTGGTGTATTTTGGAAAAACATTCGGTATGTCTTCTAACCTTCGTTCTTTATGTACCTTGGCTGGTGCAGGCAAAAAAGTACCTTTCTTTGATTTTGATTGGAAAGCCTCCCGCTGGAATTTAGTCGTGGTACTTGGTGCAATGCTAGGTGGATTTGTGGCGGTACATTATATGAGTGCTCCAACCAACTTAGCAATCAATCCTCAAACTGTCGAGCAATTGGCAACACTTGGTATTGATGCTCCAGCTGGGAAATTAGTGCCTGATGCGCTTTTTAGCAGTTCGGTGTTTCAATCTCCAAAAGGAATTGCACTATTGCTTTTAGGTGGTTTTTTAATAGGTTTTGGCTCTCGTTATGCTGGCGGTTGTACCTCCGGACACGCCATTACAGGCTTAAGTAATTTGCAATTGCCTTCGCTCAAAGCGGTAATTGGTTTCTTTATTGGTGGATTAATAATGGCGCATCTCTTGTTGCCTTTACTTTTAAAATAATTACGATATGTTCAAAGCTTTAAAATACCTTCTCGTTGGATTTCTATTCGGAATTGTTTTAACGAAATCGGAAGCAGTTTCTTGGTACCGCATTTACGAAATGTTTCACTTTCAATCCTTTCATATGTATGGGATAATAGGTGTAGCGGTAACTACTGGATTAATCGGAATGCAATTGGTGAAACGGTTTCAAATCAAAAATATCAAAGGGACTCTTATGCAAGTTGAAGACAAAGAAAAAGGGTCAGGTCGCTATTGGATTGGGGGCATTCTTTTTGGCTTAGGATGGGCCCTTGTAGGTTGTTGTCCTGGACCTATCTTTATATTACTAGGCGCTGGATTTTTCCCAGTGGTGCTAGTACTATTGGGAGCACTTTTGGGAACCTTTGTTTATGGATTGACGAAAAACAAACTGCCTCATTAAGCTTCTGAATAGAATTTTATTTAAAAATTGATAAAAAAGAAGTAGTCTTTTCTATGCTGAAAAGACTACTTTTTTTGGTTTAGGCGAAGTATGGCGGAAACAATAAGGTACTGTGCCAAGATGTAAGTGCTCATAATCCAAAAACCAGATTGAGCTATAGGTTGGTAGAATTTATTAATAGCCAAAATGCTGTCCGAAAGTACAAAGAAAATAGCACCTGCTAGGATAAAATAAGCAGCGGGCTTCTCCCAAGCCAAACTTCCTTTATAAGCAACAAAGAGCATTGTAGTAATAACAGCAGCGTAGACCATCACAGGAATTTGCAAAGGGCCTAATTTCGGAAACAATAGACTAACCATACCAAAGAAGTAACCAAGAATCAAGATAGCTCCTAGGTACAAAGCAACGGAAGTACCTTTAAGTGCTGATTTGGGTTGTCTGCTAAAAAGTACAATGTACAGGATATGGGAAAGTAAAAAGGAAACCAATCCTAAAATGAAATAAATTTCGGCTTTGTCAGCAAACATCAAAATGATATCTCCTATCCAAGAAAACAATAAAGCGCTAAGCAATAATTTTTTGCCTTGGAAATCGGCTGTAAGGAGAACAGTTCCTAGCAAAAAGGGCAACAAAAAAGGCTTTAAATACCAGTTAACAGTATCTAATCCAATAAAAGGTAATAACAAGTAGAGTAGGCTAAAAATAAGGTAGCAGTTAAGGATGCTGTTTGTTTTCATAAGACACAAGAAGTAGTTAGCAGTCAAACGACCACTTAATGATAATTAAATAAGTTTGGAATAAGTTTGAAGCAATTAGGCGAGTGCTATTTTTTCTTTTTCAAAATCAACAGCCACAAAGTAAATGCTTATAGCAAGGGAAATCGAAAAATACCCAATTAAAATAAAGGTACTCACGGGTAATAAATTGGTCAATCCAAACCAATCTCCATAAAAATAGAGCAGCCCCATAGCAAAAAGGAATCGTAAAGCCTCCCAAAATACAGCCGTTTTTCGGGCATCCATCAATTCTGTGTAACTGTATACGGTTACAAAGATAAAGGCGCCATATACAAACACGTGCGGTAAGCCAATCGTGCCTATAGAATCATACATATAGGTAATCAAAAGCAAAGTAACCAAGGCTTGAAAAATGGACCAATACATTAATTTTTTAGAATGCTGTGTCCCATATTTTTCAAAATGATAGACGTCGCTAATTTTAGTAACGGGATATTTTTCTTCAAAATTTTCTGGACGCCAACCTGTTGGTTTGAACCAAATGGTGAGTTTGTCTTTCCAATTTTCGGCACGCCAAGTATCCGAAATAAGCAATCCTAAATGCTGAAAATTAATTCGGATAGGGTTCCAAGTTTGTGCAGGTCGGGTAATTCCAAAAACAGGAGGGACTTCATCCAATTCTTCTTGGAAAGTACCAAAGAGTTTGTCCCAAAAAATAAAGATTTGGGAATGATTCTTATCGATATATTCTGGATTGATGGCGTGATGCACTCTATGATGAGAAGGTGTAACCAAGATTTTTTCTAGAAAGCCCATTTTTTTGATGTGTTTGGTATGGTACCAAAACTGCAAGAACAAGTGAATGGGTAAGGTAACGGCAATTACCACCGAGGGAACTCCTAAAACTGCGGCAGGAATAAGTAAAAAGGTAAAAAGATTGACAAAGCTTGAAATGGTCTGACGCAACGCACAAGCCAAATTGAATTCCTCACTACTGTGATGAATAGCGTGTTTGTTCCATAAAAAATTAATTTGATGCGCCCATCGGTGCGACCAATAGCCATAAAAATCAATACAAATAAAGGCAATGATATACGCCCAAACAGTGGCTTCCAAATGAAATAGGGCAATATGGGCTTCAAGCCATTCATAAGTTAGAATGGAAATACTAATCCCCAAAACATCTTTAACCGAATTGGTCATTCCTGAACTTACACTTGAAACTGTATCCATATAAGGTGTAGTGTCATAACCTTTAAAATACCCGTAGATTTTTTCAATCGCAATGAGTAGTAAAAATATAGGCATTACAAACACCAATATTTTGCCGTATTCTTCCATAAAGTACTTTTTTTTTACCAAATATATAAAAAAAGAAAAAGCAGTACTATCAATTGTGTTGGTAATACTGCTTTTTTATGAAAGTTTTTTTTCTTAGACTATTTCAGCGTTTAAACCTGCCGCCAATAGTTTAGTACACTGCGGTTTCAATTTGTCATAAGGTCCTGTTTTTACAGTACATTTTCCGTTATAGTGAATGATTAACGAGCATTGTTCTGCTTGTTCAGGGGTATGGTCGCAAACTCGAATTAAAGTTTCAATTACGTGGTCAAAAGTGTTAACATCGTCATTGTATACTATAATTTCATTGTTGAGTCCCATCAATTCCTTGATATTGACTTTTTCTCTTACTTTTTCTTTAGTACTCATAATGCTGTGTTTTGATACTAGGAATGGTGTAAAATGATTATTTATTATATTTAAGCGAAACCCAATTGTTTCTTTGTAGTTTTTTTATAAAAGTTAGTCCTTTTTCAGTACAAGAGGCATCTAGGAACGGAATGTCCTCTTCGTAAAAACCACTCAATAATAAGGTTCCTTTTGGATTCAAACAATCAACATAACTTTGCATATCGTTCAATAAAATGTTTCTGTTGATATTGGCAATAATCAAATCGTATTGTTTGCCAGCAAGTAATGCTGCATCGCCTTCGTAAACGCTAATGTGTTCACAATTATTGCGTTGTGCGTTTTCTATAGAATTCAAATAACACCAATTGTCGATATCAATGGCATCAATCGGTTGAGCTCCTTTCATTTCGGCTAAAATGGCCAAAATAGCAGTGCCACATCCCATATCTAGTGTTTTTAAACCCGCAACATCCATATCGAGTAGGTGCTGAATCATCATATGTGTGGTTTCGTGATGCCCTGTACCAAAACTCATTTTCGGTTCGATGACAATGTCAAATTCGGCATCGGTTTTTGGGTGAAAAGGAGCGCGAACGTGACAGTTTCCGTCTACATCTATAGGTTCAAAGTTTTTTTCCCACTCTTCATTCCAGTTGATTTGTTCGATTTCTTCGAAGGTATAGCTAATCTTGAACTCTTCGGATTGTAGAATAAAAATATCCTCTAAAATAGTTTCGTCCCAAAGGTCTTTTTGAACGAATGCGTCAATTCCTGTTTCGGTTTCAGTAAAGCTTTCGAATGCTTTTTCGCCCAACTCGGCAATTAGAATTTCTGAACCTAATTCTTTGGGTTCAATGGTAAAATGGTATCCTATGTAACTATTTGACATCTTTCAATTTTTTTGCAAAGGTACTATTTCTGCGATGAAGCTGCGTTAAAAATATCAAAAAGCTATGGTGCTATTTAGTAGGTTGGAAACCAAAAAAGCAACAATGCTGCTCCTTAGCCTTGATCGCAGCGGCATCCTTTGTCTTTTTTCTTTAAAAAGACAAAGATACAGCGGAGAGCAAGAACTATTCTAACAAATAAGCCTTTTGTTAGCGCTCCTAAAAATTGAAAACCTATTTACAAGTCGAGGTTTTGTGATGGTTTGAGAACGGTTATTTTTTATATTCGAGTAAATCGCCTGGTTCGCATTCTAAGGCTTTGCAGAGCGCTTCGAGCGTGCTAAAACGAATGGCTTTTGCTTTGCCTGTTTTTAAAATCGAAAGGTTGGAGAGGGTTAAATCTACTTTTTCTGAGAGCTCGTTGAGGGACATTTTTCTTTTGGCCATCATTACATCTAGGTTGACTACTATAGGCATAATTATATGGTTAATTCGTTATCGGACTGGATTTCGATGCCTCTTTTGAAGATTTTTGCTATCAGAAATAAGATGATGCCCATAAAAAACCAAACATCGCCTCCGCCTACTGCGAATGTACTTAAGTCAGGAAGGGCAATAGGTTTTTCTTGCAACCACTTCAAGTAGTTGAGGCCATAATTGGAAAAAAAGGCGATTACTACACTTAAACCGCTTAAGGTTAAGAGAAAATGATACATTTTTGTGCTGAAGGGCTGGTAAAGATTGAGGTTTTTATCGTGCAATAGTTTTAGGATAACAAAAAAGAGGACGGCTTTTAAGGTAGTAACGATGCTTAACAGCAGCATCACGACACCATAATGTCCAGGGTCAAATTGATAGAGTGCTTTTAGACTCAAAAAATTGGCGTTGTACGAATTGATGGTGAAGGTGTATATGCCATTAAAAATGTACATTCCTGACTCAATGCAAATGCCAACAAAAAGTAAAAGGGCTACATAAAATAGGATTTTGAGTAGCTGTTCGGTGCTAATTCTGATTTCCATAACGGTTTGTTTTTTTTGGTTTATTGATTCAAAAATAATAAAAATTTATTGATAAACAATAAAAATTTATTATTTTAATTTATTTAAATGAAAATGGTAATTCAGAAAATAGTGAAAGTGATGGATTTGAAAAAAGTGGCGTTATTAATGAAAATCCTTGTTTTTGCTGGTTTTTTTTTGGGCTAATTTTGATAGTTTATTTTGGTTTTTAGACTAGCTTTTGCCATCGTTTTTGATTAATTTAGCACCACAAAAAAAATAAGAGAATGATTTCAGAAGAACAGTTTCAACAAGAGTTACAATTGTTTATTGCTAATGGTATTCGTGAAGATGTTGGTCCGGGGGATTACAGTTCCTTAGCTTGTATTCCGTCAATGGCCACGGGAAAAGCAAAATTGCTAGTAAAAGAAGATGGGATAATCGCGGGTGTTGCCTTGGCAAAAATGATTTTCAACTATGTTGACCCTTCCTTACAAATAGAAACCTTTATACAAGATGGAACGCCTGTGCGCTATGGCGATGTGGTTTTTCACGTATCGGGTAGTTCACAATCGATATTAAAATCAGAACGTTTGGTGTTGAATACCATGCAACGAATGTCAGCCATTGCGACAAAAACCAATAGTTATGTTCGTTTGCTAGAAGGTACAAAAACCCAAATTTTAGATACTCGTAAAACAACTCCTGGTTTTCGTGCTGCCGAGAAATGGGCCGTAACCATTGGGGGAGGAGTGAATCATCGATTTGCGTTGTACGACATGATCATGCTCAAAGACAATCATATCGATTTTGCTGGAGGCATCACAAAAGCTATCGACAAAACAAAAGCCTATTTAAAGAAAAACAACTTGGATTTGAAAATCATTGTTGAAGCTAGAGATTTAGCCGAAATTGAAGAAATTTTAAAGTCTGAGGGTGTTTACAGAGTTTTGATAGACAATTTTAATTACGAGGATACCCGCAAAGCAGTTGCAATGATTAACGGCAAATGCCAGTCCGAATCTTCAGGAAATATCAACGAAACGACTATAAGCGAATATGCGGACTGTGGAGTAGATTATATTTCTTCTGGAGCGTTAACGCACTCAGTGTACAATATGGATTTAAGTTTAAAAGCTATTTGATTGGATAAATAAAAGATATTCAAATGACCCCAACAAATAAAGTTCCTTTTGAAATTTTAGTTAAAAACAGAATCAAAGCGAATGGCTTGGTTCGTAAATTGATTCATTTCTTGCAAAGCCAGAAACTCTTTTGGCTGGAAGAGGTTTCATTATATGACTTCTTGCATTCATATGTAGTGGGAGTTTTAAACGGAAAATTAAATGTAAGAGCAGGAGCCATTGCTTTTAGTTTCTTTATGGCCTTGTTTCCGTTTGCACTGTACATTTTAAACCTAATTCCATACATACCCATACAAGGTTTTCAAGCTGATTTTCTGCGATTTGTTGAGCAAAGCGTACCGCCAAACACCTATGAGGCGATTGCTGGAATCATAAACGATATCTTAAATAATAGTCACTCTGGATTACTTTCCTCAGGGTTTATTTTGTCCATTTTTTTAATGGCTAATGGTTTAAATGCTATTTTAGGTGGTTTTGAAGAATCAAGACACGTAATTGAAAAAAGAGGATTTGTTGACCAGTATGTTGTAGCCATTGGTATGTCTATTTTCCTGTCTTTTTTATTGCTTTTTACTGTGGCAATCATTGTTGTATTTGAGGTCTTTATTCAAAAATCTAAAATACAAGATGTGGTAAGTGATAATATTCCGCTTATCCAACTTGGACGTTATTTGTTTCTTTCGTTAATGATTTTGTTTACTACATCTATTTTATTGCGCTTCGGAATCAAACAAAGACACAAACCTAAATTCATTTCTGTAGGCTCTGTTTTTACTACAATTTTAATTATTATTTCCTCTTATGGTTTTGGGATTTGGGTAGTGAAATTTTCCAAATACAACGAATTGTACGGCTCTATCGGTACACTTTTAATTCTTATGTTTTATATTTGGATCAATTGTATGTTGCTTTTGCTTGGTTTTGAGCTTAATGCAATTATTCAGTCTCATCGCAACCAAATAAAATCAAAAAAAACGTTATAGTTGTGTTATAAATAAGACAAACTGTTTTATTTTTGAATAAATTTGAAATTCCAAAATCCTAATTTATTAATAAAAAAATGTTGTTTTGGAGCTATTTCCTGCTGTACGCTATATCTTTCTTGGTCTCTTAAAAACGAGTCCAAGAAAGGATGCCGCTTCCATCAGGGCTAGAATAAAATAAAAAACCAAGAAATTAATAACAAATGAGAAAAACCATTCTAGTAGCAAGCGTTTTGTGTTTTGTAGTAGTAACAACCGTTCGTAGCCAATCAGTAATTGGTAAATGGAAAACAATTGATGACGAAACTGGAAAACCAAAATCTATTGTAGAAGTCTATGAAAAATCTGGAAAGATTTATGGTAAAATTTTGGATATATTAGATCCACAAAAAAAAGACAAGCTTTGCACAGAGTGTACAGGTGACGAAAAAAACAAACCTGTCTTAGGGATGGTTATTGTCAAAGGACTTCAAAAAGACGCCGAAGAATTCAACGGAGGGTCAATTACAGATCCAGTAACAGGAAAGAAATACAAATGTTTCATTACTCTTGAAGGTAAAGATAAGTTAAAAGTAAGAGGCTATATTGGCTTTTCTTTAATCGGAAGAACACAATACTGGCA
This sequence comes from Flavobacterium polysaccharolyticum, assembly GCF_038739875.1. Classification (NCBI taxonomy): domain Bacteria; kingdom Pseudomonadati; phylum Bacteroidota; class Flavobacteriia; order Flavobacteriales; family Flavobacteriaceae; genus Flavobacterium; species Flavobacterium polysaccharolyticum. Next base: position 127,896 of record NZ_JBCGDP010000008.1, on the reverse strand, counting down.
TAGAGTAAAATAGTTTTTTACATATAAGAGATACCCTTATCACTCAAAGTTCAGATTATAATTTGAAATAGAGTAGTAAGGGTATTTTTTTATTATTTTTGGTGCCTAGCCTAATACAGTAACCATTCAAAAATTGTCGCTTGACAAAACCAAGTATCCCATGTTTTTTGTTGAAGTAATTTTGCCATTAGCCTTAGCTAAAACCTTTACCTATCAAGTCTCGGAAACCGAATATCATTTCATAAAAAAAGGAATGCGTTTGGCGGTGCCTTTTGGTAAAAGCAAAATTTATACAGCTATTGCACTCGAACTTCATCAAAACGAACCTGTTTTATATCAAGCGAAAGAAATCCATCAGATATTAGATCACGAACCTATTGTGACTTCAATACAAATTGATCATTGGTTTTGGATTGCTACCTATTATATGTGTAGTATTGGCGAACTCTATCGCGGGGCAATGCCAAGCGCTTTGCTTTTGGAAAGTGAAACTGTGGTTACTGTTCAATCATCATCCTTTGTAAATGAAATGCAACTTTCTGATGAGGAGTATCTAGTATTTCAAGCACTGCAACAACAAAGTTCGCTTAAGATTAATGATATTATTGCTATACTCAATAAAAAGAATGTTTTTCCTATTATTCATAAAATGATAGATAAAAACATATTGGTTTTGCAAGAAGAAATATCTGAAAACTATAAACCAAAACTTGTTAGATACGTTCGTTTGCATCCACAATATAATTCCCAAGACGGTTTGACAGCTTTGTTGGAACAATTGAAAAATGCCAACAAGCAAAAAGAAATAGTACTTCATTACTTTCAGTTGAATGCCACAGAGAAAAAGCCAATTCCTATCAAAAAGTTAGTAGAATCTGCAAAGGTTACTACTGCAACAGTTAAAGCTTTGATTGATAAGGCTGTGTTTGAAGAGTATTATATTCAACAAGATCGCATAATCTATTCGGGAGCGGTTTCTTCAAAAAGTTTGAAATTGAGTACTTCACAACAAACTGCTTTTGATGCTATTCAAAATCAATTTTCTCAAAAAGAGGTATGTTTGCTTCATGGTGTTACCGCAAGTGGGAAAACCGAGATTTATATTAAATGGATAGAAGAATATCTAGTCAAAGGAAAGCAAGTATTGTATTTATTGCCAGAAATAGCTTTAACTACTCAATTAGTTAGTCGTTTGAGATTGCATTTTGGAGACAAAGTGGCGGTTTTTCATTCAAAATACAATAACAACGAACGCGTGGAAGTCTGGCAGCAGGTTTTGAACAATTCCGGAAAAGCTCAGATTGTGATTGGGGCTCGCTCGGCGTTATTTCTTCCATTTCAAGAGTTAGGTGGTATTATTATTGATGAAGAGCATGAGCAAACTTTTAAACAAACCGATCCAGCTCCTCGTTATCATGCTCGCGATGCAGCTATTGTTTTGGCTAATTTTCATAAATCTAAAGTGCTTTTGGGGTCAGCGACACCAAGTTTGGAGACCTATTATAATGCCCAAACTGCTAAATACGGATTAGTCACGCTTAAAGAACGATTTGGTAATGGTCAAATGCCTGTTATAGAGTTGGTAGATTTGAAGGATAAATATTTCCGTAAACGAATGAAAGGTCATTTTAGTGATACCTTAATTGAAGAAATAAGTGTTGCCTTGTCATTAGGTGAACAAGTGATTTTGTTTCAAAATCGAAGAGGCTTTTCTCCTGTGATTGAATGTATGACTTGTGGTCATATTCCTCAATGTCCACAATGTGATGTGAGTTTGACTTATCATAAATTTAAAAATCAGTTACGGTGCCATTATTGTGGGTATGCAATTGGGAAACCTACCAATTGTCATTCGTGTTCTAGTATCGATTTGACTACAAAAGGTTTTGGAACGGAGCAAATAGAACTCGAATTGTTGTCATTGTTTCCAAATGCTAAATGTGGGAGAATGGATCAAGATACTACCAGAGGAAAATACGGTTTTGAAAAAATAATAGACAGTTTTAAAAATCAAGAAATTGATATTTTGGTAGGTACTCAAATGCTAGCTAAAGGTTTGGATTTTGATAATGTGAGCTTAGTTGGAATTATGAATGCAGACAACATGTTATATCATCCTGATTTCAGGGCTTTCGAACGAAGTTTTCAAATGATGACACAAGTGGCTGGTCGTTCTGGGCGAGCTGAAAAGCAAGGAAAAGTTATTATTCAAACGTATAATCCGTTGCATAATACCATTCAGCAAGTTACTAGAAATGATTTTGAAGGAATGTATAAAGAACAATTATATGACAGACAGATCTATAAATACCCACCTTATTATAGGTTGATTAAAATAACGTTAAAACATCGAGATTTTGATAAACTCAAAGAAGGTGCGATGTGGTTGTATCAAGTAATGAGTCAGTCGTTGTTTATGCCTGTTTTGGGTCCAGAGGAACCTGCTGTTAATAGAATTAGAAATGAATACATTAGAACCATCATGATTAAAATCCCTCAAGACAAGCCTATCGGAGGAACAAAAAAAATGATTCAAAAAGTGTTAAATAGTTTTGAAGCTGTTGCTCAGTATAGAGCGATTAAAGTGAGTACTAACGTGGATTTTTATTAATTCAAATGAATTTAGAGTATAGATAAAGCTCTAACAAGATCTTCTTTTTTATTGCGACTTAATGGAATTTTGGTAACTCCAATTTCAGCAAATTTGCTATTGAAACGATCTATTTTGTCAATATTGACGATGTAGGATTTGTGAACACGAATGAATTTTTCTTTACTTAAATCATTCTCGAAGGATTTCATGGTTGAAAGTACTAGGTTGCTATCTTCTTCAGTAACTACTCTTACGTAATCGCCATACGCTTCAATCCATTTGATTTTTGATGTAAAAATTTTAAGTTTCTTTAAATTGCTCTTGATGAAGATATGCTCGCCCTCTTCTTCTTTGTTTTCAGTTCTTAACAAGTGTAAGTCAATAGCTCTTTTTACAGAAGCATTAAAACGTTCAAGAGCTATAGGTTTTTGTAAGTAATCAGTTGCATCATAATCAAACGCCTTCATCGCATATTCTGCTTTTGAAGTGATGAAAATGATTTGGGGTTTTATTTTTAATCCATCTAAAAAGTCAAATCCACTTATAACAGGCATTTCAATGTCAAGAAAAATCAAATCCACTGTATGGATTGACATACAGTTTTTTGCCTCTATCGCATTTGAAAAATCGCCTATCAAGTGTAAGTGTTGATGATTATTAACTAATTTAGCTATGATCATTCGTTGGATGGAACTATCATCAACAACAACACAGTTTAGTTTCATAATTAGGCTATTTAAAAAATTTGGTTAGGTAAATATATTTTTTTTTATTATGTAAAACAAATTTGCTAACATAAATTTTGCACTTTGTCGATTATTTCAAAAATACATTTGTGTAATCAAATAAAAAGACTACTTTTGCACCCAAATTAACAAATAAATAAATTATTTATGAATCATTATGAAACTGTTTTCATTTTAAATCCCGTTTTATCTGAGGTTCAGGTAAAGGAAACAGTAAGCAAATTTGAAGAATTTCTTACTAGTAGAGGAGCTGAAATGGTATCGAAAGAAGATTGGGGTCTTAAAAAAATGGCCTACGAAATTCAAAACAAAAAAAGTGGTTTTTACCATTTATTCGAGTACAAAGTAGCTGGTGAAGTTTTACTTCCATTCGAAACTGAATTTAGACGTGACGAGCGTGTAATGCGTTTCTTAACTGTTGCTCTTGACAAACATGCTATTTCTTGGGCTGAAAGAAGAAGAGCAAAACTTAAATCTACTAAAGCTTAATTATCATGGCAACATTACAACAATCTGCTTCAGGAAAAAAAGACGGGGATATCAGATATCTAACGCCTTTGAATATAGAAATCAACAAAACTAAAAAGTATTGTCGTTTCAAAAAATCAGGTATCAAATATGTGGATTATAAAGATGCTGATTTCTTATTGAAATTTGTAAATGAGCAAGGTAAAATTTTGCCTCGTCGTTTAACTGGTACTTCTTTGAAATACCAAAGAAAAGTGTCTGTAGCTGTGAAAAGAGCACGTCACTTAGCTTTAATGCCATATGTGGCTGATTTACTAAAATAATAATTAATTAATAGTTGTTGGTTTTCGGTAAAATGAAACCTAACTTCTGCAATATAAGGACAACAACATGGAACTTATTTTAAGAAAAGACGTGCAAAACTTAGGTTTTAAAGATGATATCGTAACTGTAAAAAACGGTTATGGTCGTAACTATTTAATTCCTCAAGGATTTGCTCACTTGGCAACTGCTTCTGCAAAGAAAGTATTGGCTGAGAACCTAAAACAAAGAGCTCACAAAGAAGCTAAAATCGTTGCTGATGCTAAAGCTACTGCTGAAGCATTGAAAGCATTAGAAATTAAAATTGCTGCAAAAGCAGGTGGTGAAAAATTATTCGGTTCTATTACAAACATAGACATTGCTGCTGCTTTAGCTAATGCAGGTCAAGAAATTGACCGTAAATTCATCACAAGTGGTATCGTAAAACGTATTGGAAAATACAGTGCATCTATCCGTTTACACAGAGATGTAATTGTTGAAATACCTTACGAAATCGTTCCTGAGAAAGCATAATTTCAGATTTACAATTTTTAAAGTCCCGATACGTTTTTTGAACGAAATCGGGATTTTTTATTTTTAGAAAGTATTAAATAAACAATAGCTTTTTTGTTTAAATTTTATTAAAATGAAATATACAAGATTAACTAAAGAACAGTTTGAAGAATTACATCAAGAGTTTACTACTTTTTTAGCAACGCAATCTATCGATAAAGCGGAATGGGATATCATTAAAAAGGAAAAGCCAGAAGTGGCTGAACAAGAATTGGATGTTTTTTCAGATTTAATATGGGAAGGCGTATTGACCAAAGCACAGTTTTTAGAACATTTTTCTAAAAATCATATTTTCTTATTTCAATGCTTTGATACAGAAGTGAAATCAATTGTTCTGAAATCATTGGTTCCTGAAGTTGATTTTTTGACTAAGGAAGGACTACAATGGCTTTCTGATAATATGTTTACCGAAACCATCGAGATGAAAGTGGGTAAAAAAGTATTTACTGAGGAACGAAATTATTCTTTATTTCAATTAATTCAGCAAGGCGCTTTTCTAAGTGATGGTCAATTATTTAACCAAATAAATTCAATTATAGAATCGTAAAACTATTTTATAAAGTATAAATTGGCTATTTTAGTACCTTATTTGAAAAACTAAAATAGCTATTTTTATTTCATGAATATTCAAGATACGATTCAGCAGTTGCGCTCCGAATTAGACCAACACAATTATAACTACTACGTGTTAGATCAACCTCAAATTTCGGATTTCGAATTTGACCAAAAATTAAAAGAACTTCAAACGTTAGAAGCTGCGCATCCGGAGTTTTTCGATGTCAATTCTCCAACTCAAAGAGTGGGTGGTGCAATCACTAAAAACTTTCAAACTGTGGTTCATGATTATCGTATGTATTCTTTGGATAATTCGTATTCTAAAGAAGATGTAGTGGACTGGGAAACTCGTATTCAGAAAGTTTTAGGTAATGTTCCTATCGAATATACTTGCGAATTGAAATATGACGGTGCTTCTATTAGTATTACGTATGAAAACGGAAAGTTGGCTCGAGCAGTTACGCGTGGTGATGGTTTTCAAGGTGACGAGGTAACGAATAACATCAAAACCATTAAATCGATTCCTTTGCAATTGAAAGGCAATTATCCTCTTCATTTTGCCATTCGTGGCGAAATTATTTTGCCTTTTGCTGGTTTTGAAAAAATGAATGAGGAGTTGATTGAAATCGGGGAGACACCTTATTCTAATCCAAGAAATACTGCTTCTGGAAGTTTGAAGTTACAAGATAGTGCGGAGGTTGCAAAACGCCCATTGGACTGTTTACTCTATTCGTTAGTTGGAAATAATTTGCCTTTTCAATCACATTTTGAAGGACTTCAAGCTGCTAGAGATTGGGGATTCAAGGTGCCAAATGAAGCTAAACTAGCTAAAAATATAGACGAAGTTTTTGAGTTTATAACCTATTGGGATACCCATCGTCATGAGCTTCCTTATGAAACGGATGGTGTAGTGATCAAAGCGAATGCGTTGTCTTATCAAGACGAGTTAGGATATACTGCAAAATCTCCTCGTTGGGCCATTGCCTATAAATTCAAGTCAGAACGAGTTAGTACCCGATTGAATTCGATTTCCTATCAGGTGGGGCGTACAGGTGCTATTACCCCAGTTGCTAATTTAGAGCCAGTACAATTGGCAGGAACTGTTGTGAAACGCGCTTCCTTGCATAATGCTGATCAGATAGAAAAATTGGATATCCGAATTGGAGATACGGTTTTTGTAGAAAAAGGTGGAGAGATAATTCCAAAAATCATTGCTGTTGACTTCGAAAAGCGTCCTGAACAGTCTGAAGTAACGCATTATATTACAAATTGCCCTGAATGCCAAATGGCTTTGGTGCGCTCTGAAGGGGAAGCCAATCATTATTGCCCTAATTTTTATGGTTGTCCCCCTCAAATCATAGGTAGAATTCAGCATTTTATTTCTCGTAAGGCAATGGATATTGAAGGTTTAGGAGGAGAAACAGTTGCTTTATTATACAATAACGGTTTGGTTCATAATTATGCAGATTTATATGATTTGACAGTGGAGAAAGTGTTGCCGCTGGAAAGAATGGCTCAGAAATCTGCAGAGAATTTAGTGAATGGTGTAGGGAAATCAAAGGAAATTCCTTTTGAAAGTGTTTTGTTTGCTTTGGGAATTCGCTTTGTAGGTGAAACGGTTGCTAAAAAATTGGCCAAGCATTACAAAACAATTTCGGCTTTAGAGCAAGCTACTCTTGAAGATTTGATTTTGGTGGATGAAATAGGAGAACGTATTGCCAAAAGCGTAATCGAATTTTTTGCAAATGAAGAAAATAGAGCGATTATTGAGCGATTAAGATTGCAGGGTGTTCAAATGGAAATTGTTGAAAAAGTGAATCCTAATGCGACAACTAAGTTCTTAGGAAAAACCTTTGTAGTTTCTGGTGTTTTTGAAGAATTTTCTAGAGATGATTTAAAGAAAGCAATTGAAGACAATGGCGGGAAAGTAGGAAGTTCAATTTCGTCCAAAACCAATTATGTGGTAGCGGGAGATAATATGGGGCCTACTAAATTAGAAAAAGCAACCAAATTGGGTATACTGATTTTGTCGGAGGAAAATTTTAAAAAGATGCTTTATGAAGATTGATAGGTTATTAGTTGTACTATATTTTGTTTTGTGTTTTATGGTGGGGGTATTGAGTATATTTCGCTTGGGCGAGATTATACTCTATTTAAAAGGCGTAATTGTTCTGGTAGTAGCACTCATTTTTTTTGTTCAAGATTCAAAGTTTAGTCCGGTCGTTGCAACCATACTTTTACTATCTTTTTTTGGAGAAACCTATTATCTCTATGTTAAGTCGTATACCGAAACTATTCCAATTGTCCTTTTTTTATGTATAAATTTAATTTTCTTGGGATTATCGTGGTTGGATGTCAAGGAAAAAGAATGGAGCCAAGCCGAGTTTTTTAAGCTTGTGGTGTTGATGGGACTATTGGGGGCTCTTGCATACATTATCTTGTCTTTAGATTTGAAAAATACCGATGTGAATTTTATTTTGTATATTATTTACAGTATAGTTTTCGTTGTCATGTTTATTTTGTCATTTGCTAATTTTGTAAAAACCCATCAAAAGAGTAGCTTGTATTTAGTGCTTTTTGGTCTTAGTGTTTTTATTTCAGATTTGTCGTTGCTGCTAAACAATTATTTTATAAAGCTTGCTTTTCTAAGAATTGGAGGAAATCTGTCGCAAGTTTTGGGGTATTATCTAATGATGCATTACTTTTTAGAGAGAAACAAAAAAGAAGAATTTATAAAAGTTGACAATTAAATAAGGCGGATTATGAAAGTAATCCGCCTTACTAAAAGTTATCTTGCTTTATTTTTAATTTTAGATACCTATTGAAAATAGTTGTCTTTATACCACAATAGCTTTTCCTTTGGCGATATTTTGTTTGTTATTGTCAAAATAGAAATCGATTCTTCCAAGGTGAATACCATAGCAACCGACTTGATTGACTAAAACTTCTTGTCCTGCAGCGTTTTTCACAACAGTTGGTTTGTCTAAAAAAGTGTGGGTGTGGCCTCCAATAATCAAATCAATGTCTTGTGTTTTTTGAGCCAATTTCAAATCAGACACTTTGTTTTCGTCACTTTTCTTATAGTCGTACCCAAGATGCGATAAACAAATTACCAAGTCGCATTTCTCCTCTTTTTTTAAGATGCGAGTCATATCTTGGGCAATTTCTATCGGATCGCGGTAAACCGTTTCTTTGTAGTTTTTTTTATCTACCAAGCCTTGCAATTCGATTCCTAATCCAAAAACACCAATTTTGATTCCGTCTTTATGAAAGATTTTGTAGGGCTTGATATGAGTATCTAAGGCTGTGTTTTTAAAATCGTAATTGGCTGAAACGAAATCAAAATTAGCATGAGGTAATTGGGAATAAAATCCCTCGATGCCGTTGTCGAAATCATGATTGCCTAATGTAGCGAGATCATATTGCATCATACTCATTAATTTTAGCTCTAATTCTCCTCCATAGTAATTAAAATACGGCGTTCCTTGAAACACATCTCCAGCATCCAATAATAGAACGTTTGGGTTTTCTTTACGTATTGATTCGATTAAGGCAGCTCTTCTGGATACGCCTCCCATATTAGCATTTCTGGGATCATCTGCAGGAAAGGGATCAATATGACTGTGAACGTCATTGGTATGTAGGATTGTTATTTTTTTTATTTCGGGCTTTGCAAAACTCATTAGAGGCAAACTTGGTAATGCTAATAAGGCAGAGCCAGCGGCTGTTTTTTGAATAAAATCTCTTCTTTTCATTTTATATTTCTTTACAACTTTTGAGAAGCTTTGTTGTTGTTAATAGATTTTTTTTGAACTTATTCTACAGTAATTCGAGTCTCTTTTAAAACTGGAATGGTTTTGATTTCCTTGAAATAATCAATAAGTACATTACGTAATTTATAATTCAAGTCATACGTTTGTATTCCTTTTTGAAAAAAAGTCATGTCATCTCCTCCATTAGCTAAGTAATCATTAGTGGCAACATAATACACTTTTGAGATTTCGATAGGGTTTCCTTGTATTTTGATGTCTTTCGGCTGGTTGTTTTTATCGATAGTAAAAGTTAAACCAGAAAGGGGTTGTGCTTTTTGAATTTTGATAAAATATCGAATCATTTCCATGACTGTTTCGCCGTTCATAGCAATCACTACTAAGCTGTTTTCGAAAGGCATAATCTGAAAAGCAGTACGAGGCGTAACATCACCTTTAGGTAAGGCAGCGCGAATACCACCATGATTTAGAATACAAATATCTATTTTCTTTTTTTCGCGAGCATACAAAATAGTATTGCCTCGAGCTACACAGGCGTCAGCCATTAAGTTGCCTAATGTGGATTGCCATTTTCCAGTGCTTTTGTCCAATGTTTCGGGGCTGAAAGCTAAAACAGAATTTAAATCTTTGTCTATATTTTCTCTGTAGGGGGCAATGTATTTATCTATTTCAGGATTAGTAGTGTAGGTGTTGGTTATTGGAACACGTTTTCCTTCTATTTTTGTCAAGGTGTAAGGAGAGGATGCGCAGGAAAGAATTAAAAAAAATGTTAAGAATATAACAAAAAGTTTTAAAACACCATTATACTTTTTTAAATTTACCATTTGTAATGCAACTTTATTAATTAATTTTGAACCTCAGTAAAAGTAGTATGTTTTTCAATTATTTTAAAGATTATTTCTTAAAAAAGAAATTAAAAAACAGCTTGTCAAATGCTGAAGTGATTCCATCGAATAATAAAGTTCAAACTATTGGAATTCTTGTAGATGAGCGTTCTTTTTTACAAACATTAGCATTAAAAGAAGCGTTAATTGAGCATAATTTTTTAGAAAAAAATATTTCAATTGTTGTTTTTAGAGATCCTTTTAAAGTAAAAGAACTGAATGAGTATCCCACTTTTGGTTGGGAACACATCAATTGGAGTTTTCAAATTCAAGAAGCCTTATTGTTAGATTTTGTAAAGCATCCTTTTGATGTATTGTTGAGTTATTACGATACAAATAATGGATTCTTGCAATGGATTACTTCTCAATCTAAAGCCTCTTTCAAAGTTGGTTTTTTTTCAGTAGACAAGCGTTTAAATCATATATTGATTAATACTCAAACCATGAATTATAAAGAATTCGTACAAGAATTTGTTCGAGTTTTACAATTATTTAATAAAATTTAATACCATTATGCAAGCATTAATAGGCACAGGTGTTGCATTAGTTACACCATTCAAATCAGATTTTTCAGTAGATGTAGAGACGTTAAAAAGCATAGTGCACTTTTCAATAGAGAATGGGATAGAATATTTGGTTGTAATGGGGACAACTGCTGAGAATGCTACCCTTAGCGCTGAAGAAAAAGAATTGGTTATTGCAACTGTAGTTGAGACGAATGATGGAAGACTACCACTAGTTTTAGGTGTTGGAGGCAATAATACGATGGAGGTTGTTGCTGAATTGCAAACAAGAGATTTATCTGCTTTTGATGCTATTTTATCGGTTTCGCCTTATTACAATAAACCTACTCAAGAGGGAATTTATCAACATTTTAAAGTGATAGCAGAAGCTTCTCCAATTCCAGTTATATTATACAATGTGCCAGGGAGGACTTCAAGTAATATGTTGCCGTCAACCGTTCTTCGTCTAGCCAATGATTTTACAAATATTGTTGGAATAAAAGAAGCAGCTGGAGATTTGGTTCAAGCGATGAAGATTATTCAGCACAAGCCCAAAGATTTTTTGGTGATTTCTGGGGATGATATGATTGCTTTACCTATGGTTTTGGCGGGTGGAGCAGGCGTAATTTCAGTAATTGGTCAAGGTTTTCCAAAAGAGTTTTCAGAAATGATTCGTCTTGGATTGAATAAAAAAGTGGATGCCGCTTTCGAAATTCAATACAAAATTGCAGATAGTATTGATATGATTTTTGAACAAGGAAATCCAGCTGGAATAAAAGAAGTCTTTAAGTTCCTTGGAATTGCTGAAAACGTGGTGCGTTTGCCACTAGTATCAGTTGATGATTCGCTTTCGAAAAGAATTTATGATTTTGTAAAAAAGTTCTAAAATAATATACAAAAAAGTAGGCTTTTTTTTAAATAAAAATATATTTTGTAGTCGCTAAATTAATAACTAAATTTGCCACCCAAAGTTGAGTTTGATTTATAACTATTTGGTGCTAAATTGTAATAAAAGTAAAATAAATGAAGAAAATAGTTGCATTATTAATTCTTGCCCTAGCTTTAGGTTCTTGCGGAGAATATCAAAAGGCATTAAAATCGGAAGATGTTGGGGTTAAGTATGAATTAGCAGAAAAGCTATACGATGCAGGGAAATATTCTAAAGCCATTCGACTTTTTGAGCAAATAGCTCCAGCTTACAGAGGGAAACCTCAAGCAGAGAAAATGTTTTACATGTATTCTCAAGCGTATTATAAAACAAAACAATATTATTTGGCAGGATATCAATTCGAAAGTTTTGCTTCTAATTATCCAAGAAGTGAAAAAACGCAAGAAGCTTCTTATTTAGGGGCAAAATGTTATTCTATGCTTTCTCCGGTATATAGCTTGGATCAGGTAGATACATTCAAAGCTATTGAGAAACTTCAAGCATTCATTGATAATTATCCTAATTCAGAGTATTTGCCAGAAGCAAACAAGACAATGCGTACTTTGAACGAAAAGATAGAGAAAAAAGTATACGAAAATGCTATTGGATACAATACCATTATGGATTATAAGTCCGCTTTAATAGCTTTAGATAATTTTATTGCAGATTATCCTGGAACTCCTTTTAAAGAAAAGGCGTTGTATTATAAATTAGATTCTGCCTATCATCTGGCTATTAATAGTGTTCCAGAGAAGATGGAAGAAAGATTGCAAGTGGCTAAATTAGCTCATGCTACTTTAATACGTTACAAGGCAGATACTGAATACAAAGAAAAAGCTGATGACATGTTGGCTAGAATTGAAAACGATTTACAAAAATTTATTAAATAAATAAAGTCATGGATTTAAAGAAGACGAATGCTCCAGTAAATACAATTACCTATAACAAAACTGTAATTGAAGAACCAACTGGTAATGTATATGAAGCAATAACCATTATGGCTAAAAGAGCAAATCAAATCAATTCTGAAATTAAAAAAGAATTAACTGAAAAATTAGAAGAGTTTGCTACTTATAATGACAGTCTTGAAGAAGTTTTTGAAAATAAGGAACAAATTGAAGTTTCTAAATTTTATGAGAAATTACCAAAACCACACGCATTAGCAGTGCAAGAGTGGTTAGATGGAAAAATCTACCATAGAGATTCTAATAAATAATTAGAATTAATGTCAGTTTTAAAAGGCAAAAAGGTTTTACTAGGTGTATCTGGTGGAATTGCTGCCTATAAAACAGCTTCCTTAGTAAGACTTTTTATAAAAGCAGGTGCACAGGTCCAAGTGATTATGACACCTGCTTCTAAGGATTTTGTTACCCCATTGACTTTGTCTGTTTTATCCAAAAATCCTGTTTATTCTACTTTTTTTGATAAAGAAATTGCCGATACTTTAGTTCCACAAGAGGAAGCTAAAGAGTTGTGGAATAATCATGTAGAGTTGGGACTTTGGGCCGATGTAATGCTTGTCGCTCCAGCTACAGCTAATACCATGTCTAAAATGGCAAATGGCGTTTGTGATAATTTACTCCTAGCGGTTTATCTTTCGTCTAAATGTCCTGTTTATTTTGCTCCAGCAATGGATTTGGACATGTATAAACATCCTTCAACGCTTATCAGTTTTCAAAAGTTACAACAATTTGGTAATATAATGATTCCCGCTGAAAGTGGGGAGTTGGCAAGTGGACTTTCGGGAGAAGGACGTATGGCAGAACCTGAGAATATTATTGCTTTTATGGAAGCAGATATAGAGAAGAAATTGCCTTTATACGGTAAGTCTATTTTGATTACTGCGGGACCAACTTATGAAGCAATTGATCCAGTCCGTTTCATAGGAAATCATTCTTCTGGGAAAATGGGTTTTGATATTGCCAATAGAGCTGCAGAATTAGGTGCTAAAGTTTATCTCGTTTCTGGTCCAACCCATTGTAAGCCATTATATTCTTCGATTAGTGTTTTTCCTGTGGTTTCTGCCAAAGAAATGTATGCTAAATGTCATGAGTTATATGATCAAGTAGATGTAGCAATTGCTGCGGCTGCCGTTGCAGATTACAGACCAAAAATGGTAGCTGAGCAGAAAATTAAAAAAGCAGCAGAAAATTTTGTTATTGAATTAGAGAAGACTCAAGATATTTTAGCTTCTTTAGGTACTTCCAAACAACATCAATTCTTAATAGGATTTGCTTTAGAAACTGAAAATGAAATTGAAAACGCCAAAATTAAAATTCAAAAAAAGAATTTAGATTTAATTGTTTTGAATTCTTTAAAAGACGAAGGGGCTGGTTTTGGCAAATCCACGAATAAGATTACCTTTATTGACAAGAATTTTACTGTAGAGCCTATGGATTTAAAATCTAAAACTGCAGTAGCTATCGATATCATAGATAAAGTGTGTGAACATTTTAAATAAACACTTAAGAGTTTTAAAATAGTATACTTTTTCGATTTAATAGCCGTTTTTAATCAAACAATACTTTTGAATATGTATAGATTTATAGGGGTCTTTTTCTTGATTTTGTTTAATACTACTTTTTTGTTTGCACAGCAATTAAATTGTTCTGTAGTTATTAATGCTCAAAAGGTTACGAATACCAATCAGCAATTGATTAAAAATTTAGAAATAGCCTTAAATGAATTTGTAAACAAAACGGATTGGACTGGGCAGACGTTAAAACAAAATGAGAAGATAAAATGTTCTATGTTTATTACGCTTTCGGCGGTTAACTCAGACCAATTTACAGGGACTATTCAGGTACAATCTTCTAGATTGATTTATAATTCAACATACAGTTCACCCGTATTAAACTATAATGACAAAGATTTTAATTTCAGATATGTTGAGTTTGAAAATTTAATTTTCAACCCTTCAGTTTTTGAATCTAATTTGGTTTCCGTTATTGCTTATTATAGTTATGTTATTTTGGGTTTAAATATGGATACTTTTGAATCGTTTGGAGGGAATACATACTTTGAAACGGCTCAAAATATCTTAAATGTAGCACAACAAGGTGGTTACAAAGGCTGGAGTCAAGCAGATGGCGTTCAAAATAGATTTTTCTTAACAAACGATTTGTTGTCGTCTACGTTTGCACCTTACCGCCAAGCCTTAGTGGATTATCATCAAGGTTTAGATTTGATGAGTACAGATTTAAAAACGGCTAAAGAAAAAATAAAAACAGCTATTTTAAATTTATCAAAATTGAATCAAACTCGACCTAATGCTTTTTTGACTCGAGTGTTTTTTGATGCCAAAGCTGATGAAATAGCGTTAATTTTTTCTGGGGGGCCTAGTATTACTATTTCTGATTTAGTAGAAACATTAAATAAAATCTCTCCCATGAATTCTAGTAAATGGAGTCAAATTAAATACTAATAAAACCTAATATTTTTGCCGTATATTAGTAGCTTTATTCAAAACTTATTTTAATGATAACCTCACTTTCTATAAAAAATTTTGCTTTAATAGATCAACTAGCGATTGATTTTACTAATGGATTATCTATCATTACAGGTGAAACTGGAGCAGGTAAATCCATTATTTTAGGAGCACTAGGATTAGTTTTAGGTAAAAGAGCCGATTTGTCTTCATTGAAAAATACGGATGAAAAATGTGTTATTGAGGCTCAATTTAATATTTCAAAATACAACTTATTGCCTTTTTTTGAGGCGAATGATTTAGATTACGAAGCAGAAACCATCATTCGTAGAGAAATTTTGCCTACCGGAAAATCTAGAGCTTTTATTAATGATAGTCCAGTAAATCTTCAAGAATTACAAGCTTTAAGTCTTTTTTTAATTGATATTCACTCGCAACAACAAACACAAGAATTGTCAGAAGAGGATGTGCAATTCAAGATTATCGATGCAATTGCTAATAATAAGAATGATCTTGGGGCTTATCAGGAAATATTAAAGGAATTTAGATCGAATAAATCTCAATTGGCTTCCCTACAAAAAAAGCAAAGCGAATCTCTTAAAGAACAAGAGTACCATACTTTTTTACTAGAAGAATTGTGGTCTGCCAAACTTATGGATGGGGACCAAGAACAATTGGAAGAGGATTTTGAGCGACTTAATAATGTGGAGATCATAAAAGAGGCAATTGACAAATCGCTAGCCATTGCAAACGAGGAGGAAATTGGGCTATTGCATCATTTGAAAGAAATTAAAAACACTTTTCAACGTATTACTCCTTTTAGTGCAAAGTACCAAGAGTTGTTAGAGCGAATAAATAGCGTGATCATTGAATTTGATGATATTTGTACAGAATTAAACCAACATTCCGAAATGGTGTTGAGTGATCCTGAAAAATTAGATTATACGAATCAAAAGTTACAGTTGATTTATACCTTACAAAAAAAGCATCAGGTTAAAACTGTTTCCGAATTATTGGGGATTCAAAATGAGTTAGATCAGTCTTTAGTGTCTATTAGTAATCTCGAATCTGAAATTGAAAAGCTGAATGAGCTTATTACTAAAAATGAAGGAGAATTAGATGCTTTAGCACAAGTAATTCATGAGAAAAGAGTACAAGCAATTCCTGTTTTGACTGATAAAATAATTCAGATTTTGGAAAAGTTAGGAATGCCCAATGTGCGTTTTAAAATAGATTTAAAATTAGTGCCAACTTATTTTTCTAATGGAAAAGAAGAATTACAATTTTTATTTTCAGCGAATAAAGGAGGGGAATTTGGATTACTTAAAAAAGTAGCTTCAGGTGGAGAAATGTCAAGAATTATGTTAGCTGTGAAAGCTATTTTAGCACAGTATTCTAAATTGCCTACTTTGATCTTTGATGAGATAGACACAGGTGTTTCCGGTGAAATTGCTATTAGGATGGGAGAAATTATGAAACAAATGAGTACAACAATGCAAGTTTTTGCGATTACCCATTTGCCACAAATTGCTGCCAAAGGAGATTCGCATTTTAAGGTTGCTAAAAGCATAGTGGGAGAGGTGACTAACTCAGAATTGAAGTTGTTGACCGAAGATGAAAGAGTGCTTGAAATTGCTCAAATGCTCTCTGGAACTGTTGTTTCTGAATCTGCCCTAAATCACGCCAAAGCCTTGCTGAACTAAAAAAATGGGCTATATTTGTTGACTCAAAAAAGACAACAGTTCAAAAAAATATTAATAGCTTTTTTATTTTACAAAAAAAAGAAATTTCAATACTATGATTATAGAACCAAGAATGAGAGGATTTATTTGTTTGACATCTCACCCTGATGGATGCGAACAAAATGTGAAAAATCAAATCGAATACATCAAATCAAAAGGAACAATCGCTGGAGCTAAAAAAGTTTTGGTAATTGGTGCTTCTACGGGATTTGGTTTAGCTTCAAGAATTACGAGTGCTTTTGGATCTAATGCTGCAACAATTGGTGTTTTCTTCGAAAAGCCAGCTGCAGAAGGTAAAACTGCTTCACCAGGTTGGTATAATTCTGCTGCTTTTGAAAAAGAAGCACATAAAGCAGGTTTGTATGCCAAAAGTATCAACGGTGATGCGTTTTCAAAAGAAGTGAAGCAACAAACGTTAGAGTTAATCAAAAAAGATTTAGGTCAAGTTGATTTGGTAGTTTATAGTTTAGCTTCTCCTGTTCGTCAACATCCTGAAACAGGAGTGTTGCATAGATCTACCTTAAAGCCTATCGGAGGCGTTTATTCTAATAAAACTGTAGATTTTCATTCTGGCAAAGTATCTGAGATTTCTATACAACCTTGTGAAGGAGATGATATTGAAAATACTGTTGCCGTTATGGGGGGAGAGGATTGGTCGATGTGGATCGAGGCTTTAAAAGCTGAGAATTTATTAGCTGAAGGAGCGATGACTGTTGCTTATTCTTACATTGGACCTTCATTGACAGAAGCTGTATATAGAAAAGGAACCATAGGTCGTGCAAAAGATCATCTTGAAGCTACTGCATTTACAATTGCTGATAGTTTGAAGGATATAAATGGAAAAGCCTTTGTTTCTGTAAATAAAGCATTGGTAACGCAAGCAAGTTCTGCTATTCCTGTAATTCCGTTATATATTTCTTTGTTGTATAAAATCATGAAAGAAAAAGGAATTCACGAAGGTTGTATAGAACAAATTCAACGTTTGTATAGTGAGCGTTTGTATAACAACGATGGGATCGCTACAGATGACAAAGGCAGAATCCGTGTCGACGATTGGGAAATGAGAGAAGATGTTCAGGAATTAGTGGCTAAGTTGTGGCCTGAAGCAACTACCGAAAATTTATCTGAAATTGGAGATTTAGCAGGATACCGTCATGATTTCTATAATCTGTTTGGTTTCGAATTTGATGGTGTAGATTATAAAGCAGAAGCTAACGAATTGGTAAATGTACCAAGTATAGTGTAATAATAAAGAGAACTTGAAAACGCCTTATTTTTGTTTTTATTTATAATAAAATACAGAATAAGGTGTTTTTTTATATACATAAATCTGAACTTATGTACAATTTGTTAAAAGGGAAAAAAGGAATTATTTTTGGAGCTTTAGACGAGAATTCTATTGCTTGGAAGACGGCAGAACGTATTCATGAAGAAGGAGGTGTTTTTGTATTGACTAATGCTCCTGCTTCCATAAGAATGGGTAATATTGATGACTTAGCATTGAAAACAGGTGCTACAGTGATTCCAGCGGATGCAACTTCTGTTTCTGATTTAGAATATTTGGTGGATCAAGCTATGATAATTCTGGGAGGGAAAATAGATTTTGTATTACATTCGATTGGTATGTCGGTAAATGTACGCAAAGGCAACCATTACACTGATCAAAATTATGATTTTACTGAAAAAGGTTGGAATGTTTCGGCGGTTTCTTTTCATAAAGTCCTTCAAGTTCTATATCATAAAGATGCTATGAATGAGTGGGGAAGTATTGTAGCGTTGTCCTATATGGCCGCACAACGCGTTTTTCCAGATTATAATGATATGGCTGATAATAAAGCCTTTTTGGAGTCTATTGCCAGAAGTTTTGGTTACTTTTTTGGAAAAAAATCAAAAGTTAGGGTAAATACCATTTCACAATCTCCAACGGCTACCAAAGCAGGTCATGGGGTAAAAGGATTTAAAGGATTTATTACTTATTCTGAAAACATGTCGCCTTTAGGAAATGCTTCTGCATTAGATTGTGCTAATTATACGATTACATTGTTTTCTGATTTGACTCGAAAAGTTACCCTGCAGAATTTGATGCATGACGGAGGTTTTTCTAATGTAGGTGTAAGTCAGGAAATAATGGAAATGTTTGAATAAATAGTATCTTTGTAACTCA
Source organism: Flavobacterium polysaccharolyticum (assembly GCF_038739875.1). Lineage (NCBI taxonomy): Bacteria > Pseudomonadati > Bacteroidota > Flavobacteriia > Flavobacteriales > Flavobacteriaceae > Flavobacterium > Flavobacterium polysaccharolyticum. The sequence continues at coordinate 109,243 of NZ_JBCGDP010000008.1, read as the reverse complement.
TTTCAAAACAGCGTTAATTTTAATACCACTTTTTTTATTATGTTTTTTTCTTTAATAATTCCAGTATATAACCGACCGGATGAAGTGGATGAACTTTTGATGAGTTTATCACAAATGCAGTATCATGATGTATACGAAATAGTTATTGTTGAAGATGGATCTACGATCAAATGCCAAGAAGTACTAGAAAAGTATGCAGATAAATTGAATATTTCATACTATTTTAAACCTAATTCAGGGCCTGGAGATTCAAGAAATTTCGGTATGGAAAAAGCAAGGGGAAATTATTTTATCATTTTCGATTCAGATTGTATCATTCCATCAAATTATTTAACAGAAGTTGAAATTTCTCTCAATGAAAATTATGTAGACTGTTTTGGTGGACCCGATAAAGCTTTGGATAGCTTTTCAGATATTCAAAAAGCTATCAATTTTGCTATGACTTCTTTTTTGACCACGGGTGGAATTCGAGGCGGTTCAGAGAAAATTGGAAAATTCCAACCTCGCAGCTTTAATATGGGGTTATCGCGTAAAGCTTTCGAAATTTCTAAAGGATTTGGAGATATTCATCCAGGGGAAGATCCAGATTTATCCATTCGTTTATGGGAGTTAGGTTTTGAAACCAAATTAATTCCTAATGCATACGTTTATCACAAACGTCGAATTGATTGGGAGAAATTTACTATTCAGGTTAATAAATTTGGGAAAGCAAGACCCATTTTAAATAGTTGGTATCCAAAGCACAATAAATTGACTTTCTTTTTTCCGAGTTTTTTTATTTTAGGGTTGGGCTTCTCTGTATTTATGTATTTGTTTAGTCAAAATTTTGATTTCCTATTGCAATTGTATTTTCTTTATTTTATCATAATTTTTATAACTTCTTCAATTCAAAATAAGAATTTCAAAATTGGATATCTTTCTATGGTGGCGGTTTGGAAGCAATTTTGGGGATATGGAACAGGTTTTTTATTGTCCTTCATTAAAGTTATTCTTTTGAAGCAAAAACCACAAGAAGCCTTTCCTGAATTATTTTTTAAAGTATAATGACTAAAATTATCGGTTTAACAGGAGGTATTGGTAGTGGAAAAACCACAGTGGCTAATTATTTTAAAGAATTAGGTGTTCCTGTTTATATCGCCGATGATGCGGCTAAAGAAGTCATGCAATCTGAAGCAATTCTTTATGATATCAGAAAAACTTTTGGTGATACGATTTTTGATAAAGGAATATTAATTCGAGAAAAACTTGCTTCAATAGTATTTACAAATTCAGAAAAACTGCAACAACTCAATGCTATTGTGCATCCTGCAGTAGCCCAACATTTCAAAACTTGGTTGTCTAATTATCAACAGTCTCCCTTTATAATTTACGAATCTGCTATTCTATTTGAGAGTGGTGGTGATCAAAAATGTGATAAAATTATCACTGTTACTGCACCTGTTGCTATTAGAATAGAGCGGGTGATAGGAAGAGATTCTACTACAAAAGAGCAAGTGCTTCAACGGATAAATTCGCAATGGACAGACGCTAAACGTATTGAAAAAAGTGATTTTGTTATCGAAAACACTGATTTTAATGAAACAAAAGCACAAATTGTTAAAATTCTTAAAATTTTATAAAAAAAACAATTTGAGGATATAATGTTAATATTTGGTTAATGCATTATTTATTATATTGTTAAAATGTTAATTTTGTGGCATGAATAGAATTTTTTTTAGATTATTGGTGTTGTTAATGAGTCTATCCCTTATTGGTATAATTCTTGTGCAGGTTTATTGGTTTAATTCCTCTTTTAACAATAATGATGAACAATTCAAATTTCATGTAAAACAAGTTATAGGAAATGTTGCTGAAAAATTAGAAAAACAGGAGGCTTATAACTTTTATGATAGATATAATAAACTAAAAGATAGTACAGGAAGAATTCCACAACGAGAGGATATAATGGAATTCACTTTGGTTCAAAAAAATAAGAAAACCAATAAAACCATTGTTTATTCCAATAGTATTATCTCTGAAGATTATAAAATAAATCCGTCGTTCTCAAATGGAAAAAAAGATGATTTAAAATTTAAAAATTTTAACTCCAAGAGGACTACTGAAATTTACAATAACAATAGTATTGACAATTCAGGGTATCAGAAAAGTTTAATACCTGATGTAAAAATAGAAAAATCTGGAAATTTAGATATTCTTGATAATGCTCAGTTTGAGATTTCATACAAAGATATAGCTTCGGCTATGCCAATACAAGAAAGAGTATCCAATGACGTTCTTTACAAATTGATAAAAAAAGAATTAGATGAAAATGGTGTTAATACTCATTTTGAGTTTGGGGTTTACAGTAATGGATTAGCAACAAAAATACGTTCGGATAATTTCAGCTACGATAAAGATGCCACTTATTCAACACCTATTTTTACTGATAATGAAGGTATTGAAAAGTATAAACTATTGGTTACTTTTCCCAATAAAAAGAAGTTTTTATTGTCAGAATTAGTGAGTATAACGGTTTTGTCTATCATATTTACGTTGATTATTTTGATCGCCTATACCTCTGCTTTGAATCAGTTGATTAGACAACGCCAGATTTCTGAGATTAAAACGGATTTTATCAACAATATGACTCATGAGTTCAAAACACCTATTGCTACCATAAATTTAGCTTTAGATGCGATAAGGAATCCAAGGATTATAGAAGATAAAGATAAAGTCTTTAAGTATCTCGAAATGATTCGAGAGGAAAATAAAAGAATGCACGCACAAGTTGAAAATGTGCTTAGAATTTCAAAATTAGAAAAGAAAGAATTAGATATAATTAAAGAATCTATCGATGCTCAAGAGGTTATAGAAGATGCAATAGAGCACGTGAATTTGATTCTTGAGGATAGAGGAGGAGCCATTGATTTGCATTTTGATGCTACAAGAACAACGGTTTTATTGAATGATTTTCATTTTACTAATGTAATTGTAAACATTTTAGAAAATGCCATAAAATACACACCTGGTGTTCCAAAAATTGAAATCTTTACTGAAAACATCAAAGACATGCTTTTGATTAAGGTAAAGGATAATGGTTTAGGAATGAGCAAGGTAGCTCAAAAAAGAGTGTTCGAAAAGTTTTATAGAGAACACACAGGAGATTTACATAATGTTAAAGGACATGGTCTTGGTTTAGCTTATGTAAAACAAATTGTTGAAGACCATAATGGTCAAGTTTATGTAGAAAGCGAAAAGGGTAAAGGAAGTACCTTTATCATTAAAATACCACTAATAAATTAGCTAATGGAAAATGTAAATAAAAAAATTCTACTTGTAGAAGACGATTTGAATTTTGGAGCGGTTTTAAAAGATTATTTGATGTTAAACGACTTTGAAGTTGTTTTAGCCAAAAACGGAATGGAAGGTTTTGAGAAATTTAAGAAAGACAATTATGATCTTTGTATCTTAGATGTAATGATGCCTTACAAAGACGGATATACGCTAGCCAAAGAAATCAGAGAGAAAAACAGTGAAGTGCCAATTATTTTCTTAACCGCAAAAACGATGAAAGAAGATGTAATGAAAGGCTACAAAGCAGGTGCGGATGATTATCTTAACAAACCTTTTGATTCTGAAGTGTTGCTGATGAAAATCAAAGCCATCATTCAAAGAAAATCTTCTGAAGTGAAAACGGATCAAGTGCAGTTTGAATTCAATATTGGTAAGTTTCATTTGAACTCTAAATTGAGATTTTTAACGTTCCAAAATGAGGAACCAATCAAATTATCTCCAAAAGAAAACGAATTGCTTAAAATGTTAATTCTACATGAAAATGACTTAATGCCAAGAGAATTAGCATTAACTAAGATTTGGAGAGATGACAACTATTTTACCTCAAGAAGTATGGATGTTTACATCGCAAAATTGAGAAAATACCTAAAACCAGACGAAGATGTAGAAATCTTAAACATTCACGGTGAAGGATTTAGGCTAGTAGTAAAAAGCAGTACCACAGCATAAAAACAAAAAAGCTTCGAAATTTTCGAAGCTTTTTTGTTTTATATAAAATGTAGTTGCAGGGCAAAACAGGTTTTGTCTTCCTTTGTAATGGAGAAAATAGTGGCTTCCTTTTCTATATTTTCATGAATTTGAACGGTGTCATTTAGTGATAACTCTTTTAAAAAATTCATTTCAAAACTATCCAATTTTTGTTTCAGCAATAGTTTTGGGTCAACCAAATCCAAGCACCATTCAAAATATTTGACATTATTGGCATGATTGACTATGTCTAAATCCGAGAGACAAACCGTTTTCTCAAACAAAATCTCTTTTTCATGATGAATATCTATTTTTGAGAAAGTGGTTGCTGTAGCTTTTTTGTCAGGATACAATTCAAAATGTTCATAAGGTAAGGCCAAAGCTTCAGGACGACGTTTTTGGGTGTTAAAAACCGCCCAAAATGTCTCAGAACCCACTATTTTTTTTCCATTTACATGTATTTCCAAGGCTCTTACCGAACGTGAGTTTTCCAAAGAGTTAATCCAAGTGGTCACCGTAACCGTGTCGCCCCATTTTGGTAAAGCCTCAATTTCTACGCGCATTCTACTCAATACCCACGCTTGATGAAATTCTTGCATATCAGCAAAGCTGATGCCTCCAAGTTCAGAGTGTGCCGCTGCGGTTAGTTGCAACAAATTGCATAATTCTGTATATTTCAAAAAGCCATTGGGTGCGCATTGTGTAAAATTGATGTCCCATTCTTTAGAAAGAATCGAAGTAAAATTTGGAGATATAGGCATTTAAAAAAAGGTGTTAAGTTGTAAATAAATAATATTTGTAAAAATTAGGAGCGAATCATCAGGTATTTTCAGTAAACATAGTACCCGCCATCATTCCTAAACTTGTCCACCGAACCCCGGCGTACAAGGTTTATCCCTTCTGTCGGGGCTAAAGGGCTAACATTAGGGATTTTTCGCGTTATGTTATTTTTGAATCAATATATTTTATAATTTTTTTTATATCTGATGAATAATCAAACCATTGAGTATTTTCTTTTCGTTTAAACCAAGTGAGCTGTCTTTTTGAAAAACGTCGAGTGTTCTTTTTTATTTCTTCGATAGCAAAGGGTAAATCCCATTCACCATCAAAATGACTAAATAGTTCACGATACCCTACAGTTTGTAAAGCGTTCAACGATTTGTGAGGGTGTAAATTTTGAGCTTCTTCTACCAATCCCTGTTGTATCATTATATCTACTCTTAGATTAATTCTGTCGTAGATGATCGCTCTTTCTGCTTCGAGACCTATGAGAATTGGGTTAAAATTTCTATTGTTTTTTTGTTGATTTAAAAATGAAGAATAGGGTTTTTCTGTACCAACACAAACTTCTACAAAGCGCATCATTCGTTGTGGATTGAGTAGCGTTTGAGGATTTTCATTGTTTATTTTTTCATAATAAACAGGGTCTAACGTCTTGAGTTGATTTTGTAAATAGATTATTCCGTCAGTCTCATATTGGGATTGAATTGTGGCTCTTACGCTTGGGTCTATGTCTGGAAAAGCATCAAAACCTTTTAAAACGGCATCTACATATAAGCCAGAACCTCCAATTAATATCACATAATCATTGGTTTGAAACAATTCGTTGATTTTAGAAAGCGCTTCTTTTTCATAATCTCCAACGGTATAATTCTCAAATATGGATTTGTTTTGTATAAAATGATGTTTGGCTGCTTTTAATTCTTCGTTGTTAGGTACGGCTGTGCCTATGGTCATTTCTTTGAAAAATTGTCTGCTGTCGCACGAAATAATTTCGCAATTATAATGCTGTGCAAGTTGAATGCTCAAAGCGGTTTTGCCAATAGCTGTAGGTCCTATTATGGTGATTAAATGTTTCATTTTTTTTAGCCCTGATGGAAATGAAAACCCCGGAGTGATTTGAGTTTGTTTTTCTTGGTAGAAAAGAGCGACCAACGGAAGCTCCTTTTATGCCTTAGAAAAACTACTCTAATCGCGAGGAGTTGTAATGTACAGCAGGAATAGCTCTCTTTATTAAAAGTGGATAATCTTTAGTGTTTTACTTTTACGAATTTGGCTTTGGATTATATTTTTAGCATCTCGATTATTTTGCATAGGCACTAAAATATTTTTTAATATTTCTGGATTTGTAATCTGATAATTTAAATCATAAAAAGCATATCCTTTGTAAATTCCGTTTTCAATAAGCACCGCTGAGCGTTCGCTGATGTTGCGTCCTTTGTCTATTACAATCATATTTTGCGTCTCAAAATCATTTTCTTTGAGGAACTGATGGACTCTTTGATTGTATTCTTCGGGAGTGATTTCGCCAATGCAAGCACCGTCACATTCTTTTATTCCGTATTGAAAACATTCTTTTTTGGTTTGGTAAAAACCGGTTAATTTTTGACACAAATGATATTTAGTCGTAATCTTGAACAAGGTATTTTTGGCTTCTTGTAATGATGAAAAAGAAGTGATTTCTTTTTTACGACCATCGTATTTTTGAATTTTTAGGTTCAAATAGCCATTTTTATCTTTCTCGGTATAAAGTGCTAATTGAAAAATACTTTTGCGTTGCGCGCGATTCAATATGGGTTTGTTGACTTTTATCTCTTCACTTTCTTTGAGCAAAGCAATCAATTCACTTCCTGTTTCTTCATAAGTTACTGCAAAAACTTCGTTTTGAATATTTTTGCACTTATTGGATTTTCCAGTAAAATGTTGGTTGATTCTCTTTTTTATGTTTCGGCTTTTGCCAATGTAAATTAAGTTGCCTTTGTCGTTGTGGATATAATAAATTCCGGTTCTAGAAGGCATACTTTGTACAATATCCAAGAGCTTTGGAGCGATTCCTTTTTCGATTTCGGTTTTGATTAGCTCTTTTATGATTGTTTTTTCTACATCTTTTTCGAGTAATAACTTAAAAAGTTTTACGGTGGCCATTGCGTCTCCGCTAGCACGATGTCTATCGGCCATTGGGATTCCTAATGCTCTAACTAATTTCCCTAAACTGTGCGAAGGTTGTTCTGGTAATAGTTTTTGAGACAATTCAACGGTACAAAGTGTTTTTAGATTGAAATCATACCCTAATCTTCGAAATTCAGTTCTTAAGATTCTATAGTCAAAACTGGCATTGTGCGCTACTAAAACACAGTCGGTTGTAATTTCGATGATGCGTTTGGCTACTTCAAAAAACTTTGGAGCAGAACGCAGCATAGCATTATTGATACCAGTAAGTTTCACTACAAAGGGTTGAATTGGAATTTCGGGATTGACAAGACTTATAAACTGATCTACGATTTCGTGTCCGTCAAATTTATAAATAGCAATCTCTGTGATTCCTTCTTCGTTAAATTGCCCTCCTGTGGTTTCTATGTCAAGTATTGCGTACAAATTCAGTGTTCAGTTTACAGTTTTTAGTAATCAGTTATAAATCTTAAATCCTTAATCTGGGATGATATATAATTATCTTCCGCCAAAGATACTACTTCCGATTCTAACCATAGTGCTGCCGCATGCTATAGCTAATGGATAATCGCCTGACATTCCCATTGAAATGGTATTCAGGTGGCAGTTTTTAGGTTCCAGTTTTTGTATGGTATCAAAAATAGATTTTAAATGGGTAAACTCTTTTTTGATTTGGTTTTGATTATCAGTAAAGGTAGCCATTCCCATTAATCCAACGATTCTAATATTGTTCATTTGATTGAAAGAAGTGGAGTTGAGTAAATTTTGTAATTCTACTTCATCCAGACCAAATTTTGATTCTTCTTCGGCGATATAAATTTGCAATAAACAATTAATAATTCGGTTGTTTTTTTGAGCTTGTTTATTGATTTCTTCTAATAATTTTAAGCTATCGACTCCATGAATTAATGTTACAAACGGAGCCATATATTTTACCTTATTGGTTTGAACATGCCCAATCATGTGCCATTCAATATCTTTAGGCATTTGTTCCCACTTGTCAACCATTTCTTGGATTTTATTTTCGCCAAAAATGCGTTGCCCGGCTGTGTAGGCTTCCATTAAATCGGTTACGGGTTTTGTTTTTGAAACCGCTACAAGTGTAACGTTTTCAGGAAGCGATTCTTTTATACTTAATAAGTTTTCAGCTATTGCCATTTCTTTTGTATTAATTCTTTTTAGCAAGTTTCCTGAATTTAGGAACACAAAGCAAACTTATTAAATTAATACTTGTTTTCCTCCTGCGTGGTATATCTTCTTTTATGTGTTGTTGAAATTTATTGTTTTTTTAACGGTTTTTTTGTCGCATCGTTTTGTCAGACAGTCGTTATTCTATAAAACTAAACAAGCCCGAATAAATCGGGCTTGTTACTTTATGATATTTTACTTAATCAAATTTTGATTTTACTTCTGCTTTTGGCCAACTGTTGTTGGTAACATCAATGTCTGCAGTTTCTAATTTTGGGTCGATTTGTATTTTTTTAATTGCTTTTGAAGTAGCGTATACTTTTTTGGCAGTATCATTATTTTTTCTCCAAATTTGTGCTGGATATTTAAAGTTTTCAGTAGTACCATCCTCATAAGTTAATTCTACTAAAATAGGCATAATCAACCCACCAGGCTTGTTGAATTCTACTTCATAAAAGAATTTAGGTGCATTTAGACTTGCTTTTTCTTCTGCAGTTAGTTTTTCGTTAACATAGTTAGCTAGTAACTTGAATTCTTCAACTTTCAATGCTTTTTTATCTGATTCTTTTAATTCAGCATTTGTTCCTTCAACTAAGTACACAAATGGTCCTTTTTCTTCACCAAAACGACCTCTACGAACTTTTGCGTTTTTTAATTCGGTAGTTGGAGTATCAGTTACATAATATTGTTTTACTTCATTTATTCCTATGTCAACAAAGTCAGTTGAGTAAAACCAACCTCTCCAAAACCAGTCTAAGTCAAATGCAGAAGCGTCTTCCATAGTTCTGAAAAAGTCTTCTGGAGTTGGATGTTTAAATTTCCAACGGTTCGCGTAAGTTTTGAATGCGTGGTCAAATAATTCACGACCCATAACTGTTTCTCTCAAAATATTCAATGCCGTTGCTGGTTTTCCGTAAGCATTATTTCCAAATTGAATAATACTTTCAGAATTACTCATAATTGGTTCTAGAAACTTTTGGTCTCCGCTCATATAAGGAACAATATTTTTTGCTGGACCTCTTCTTGATGGGAAATTGGTTCCTAATTCTTGCTCCGCCATATATTCCATAAAAGAGTTCAATCCTTCATCCATCCACGTCCACTGACGTTCGTCAGAGTTAACAATCATTGGGAAGAAGTTGTGTCCTACCTCGTGAACAATTACGCCAATCATTCCATTTTTTACTTGTGGACTCGTTACGCCATTTGCGTCTGGACGACCAAAATTCCAACAAATCATTGGGTATTCCATTCCTTGGTCTTCTGCAGAAACAGATACTGCTTTTGGATAAGGATAATCAAAAGTGTGCGATGAATAGCTTTTTAAAGTATGAGCAACCGTTCTAGTTGAAGTTTCTCCCCATAACGGATTGGCTTCTTTTGGATATACAGAAGTAGCCATTACAGTTTTTCCACTAAGTTTTACTGCCATTGCATCAAAAATGAATTTTCTTGAAGTTGCGATTCCAAAATCTCTTACGTTTTTGGCGCTAAATTTCCACGTTTTCTTTTTGGTTGAGAACCCTTTTTCAGCAGCTTCCGCTTCCGCTTGTGTTACGATTACTACAGGATTATCAAAACTCTTTTTAGCTAGCTCATAACGTTTCATTTGCTCAGCAGTGAAAACTTCAGCTGGGTTTAATAATTCACCCGTTGCCTCCATAACGTGATCAGCAGGAACAGTGATATTTACGTCAAAATTTCCAAATGGCAATGCAAATTCTCCGCTTCCCCAAAATTGTTGGTTTTGCCATCCTTCAACGTCATTATAAACCGCCATTCTTGGATAAAATTGAGCAATTACATATAATTTATTGCCATCTTTTTCAAAGAATTCATATCCTGAACGACCTCCATCTTGTTGGTAATTGTTGATGTTGTACCACCATTTTACAGAAAAAGTGATTTTTTCTCCTGGTTTCATAGGTGTTGGTAAATCAATACGCATCATCGTTTGATTTACAGTGTAAGTCATTGGATTACCTTTTGCATCTTTTACATACTCTAACTTAAATCCTCTATCTAAACCTTGTTTTAAGTATTCATTAGCAAATTTACTTGGAGCCATAGTTGTTTCAATTCGTTCACTCTCAGCAAGAGGTGATTGAGAGTTTTTTGCGGCTTGATTTTGGTCCATTTGTAACCAAAGGTATTCTAGTTTGTCTGGAGAATTATTGTAATAAGTAATGGTTTCTGCACCACTTAATCTTGAATTTTTATCATCTAATTCAATGTCTATTTTGTAATCAGCTTGTTGTTGGTAATAGGCTGGACCTGGGGCACCAGCTGCAGTACGAAACATATTAGGTGTAGCCAACAAATCATACATTTGGCTGAACTTATTGGTGTCGTATTTGCCTTGTTGTTTTGGTGGTGTTGGGGTGGTTTTTTCTTGGGCAAATAGTATTGCCGGAAAGAGTAAGAATAGGGTCGCTTTTTTCATAAATAAAATAGAAATTTAAGTCTGTGAAAATAGCAATTTTAACGGAACTACTTTCTTTTTATTAGTACTTTAACATTTGTATCTTTGACGAATCGCTAAAGTTTAGGCTGTTTTTGGTGCCATTTGCTGTAAAATGCATAATGTTTTGTTGATTTGAGTTCCAATCCATCAATAAAGAATTTTGAATATTTAGGTTTTGAATTTTTGTGATTTCTTTAATTGTCAGATAAGTAACAAGGACATCTTCTTCAACTTCACTTGATAGGTAGTTTAGTGGATGAGATTGTCCATTTACTTTTAGAATTAAATTTTCTGAAAAGTATTTTTTTTACAAAAGCAATTCTTCAGGTTTTTCAGAACCTATTCCAATAGAGGTTTTTTTATGATATTTTTTTTCTAAAGCTTTGTTTAAATCATCCAAGAAAATCCGTGAAGTGATTTGTATTCTTTTCTTTTCTGGAACATGCTGAACTTGGAAGATTGCCACATAAAATTTATGCATTTCAAAGGATGAAAGGCTAATGGTTAAGAAGAATAGTCCGAAGAATAAAACTGTTTTTTTCATTTTCCAAAAGTAGCTAAACTTTTAAATTCTTTGTTCTTACCGATTAAAAAATCATACAAACGAAATGAATCATTTTCTTTTACAATCTCATTCGCTTTATTATCTGCTTCGCAAAAAGAAAGAAATAAAATGATTTCTTCTTCTTTGAGTTGTAAAGTTTTTAAAAAAAAAGTCAGTAGGTACGCTATTGATTACTTCTACATAGTAATTGATGGGTTTTTCTTCTCTCTCTTTTTGTAATGCTTTCTTTTTAAATAACTTTTTGACATCTTTAAAAAGTCGAACAAAGTCAGTTCCGTTAGCAATTGTTGTTGGTGGCATCAAAGGATTGGTAGGTGATGATTGCATGTCATCAAAGTATTTTTTATCTATATATTTTTGAAGATCGGGGTTCAAAGGCCGAATCTTTTTTTGATTCAGAACAATCACTTCTTTTAATTCATTGTCAAATAATTGTAGTTCAATTTCAAGAAACGGAATGTCAAAATTCTTACTGTTTAGAATTACTTTTTTTGGTAAGCAAGCCAAACTAGCAAATAGTAAAGTGTCTTTAGGCTGAGCCAAAATTTCAAAATAACCTTGCTCTGAAATTGCTGTTCTTGTTTTGGAACTCAAATTGACAACAGAACCATTTAGAATAGCTCCCATACTATTGGTTACTTTTCCTTTTAAATTGCTTCTTTCCTGCGAAAAAGCGACTCCAAAAGTAAAGAAGAAGAACAAGACTAGGCTATAATTTCCCTTCATTGCTATTTAGTTCATTAAAGGTAGAGGCTAATTGAAGCATGGCAATCAGCATTTGGGCTTTATTATTGGTTTCTAATAATTTGGCAAAGCTTTTGTTTTCAATGCAATAATACTGAAAGGTGGTGATTTTGTCAGCTGCAATATGAAATGATTTTTGGTAAAAATCACTAGTAAATAATCGTTTTAATTTGGCTAAATTGATTTCTTTTTTCTCTACTTCTAGTTCTTTTTTGAGCATTTCTTTTCTTCCAGAAAGCATATTGATCAATCCTCCTAAACCGCCAGAGTTGGCTTTTAATCTTCTTTCGGCTACTGTATATGATTTTTGGTTTTTGGAAATAATTCCAAGATCTCGAGCATTGATAGTAGCATATTGATTGATAATTACTTCGTCTAATTCGATGCCTTTTGGAATCATTTCTACGCTGATGAAGTCTTCACAAAAATCATTGGCTTTAATTACTTTTCGATAGGCTTCAAAACTTTTGGATGCAAAAAATAAAACATCGTTAATTTCTGCTTCAATATTGAATTCCCCATTTTCATTTACTTTTACGCTTTTTTCAGAATTTAAGTTGACCACTTCTATTTCTGTAAAAATACCTGAACTAGCTAAAATTCTTCCTCTGATTGTTTTTACCTCTTTGGTTTGACCTAAAATACATTGAGTCGCTAAAAAGAAAAACAGCGTTTTCGTTTTATTTATTTTCATCTGAAATGATTTGGTTGTAGCGTTCGGCTAGTTTGATAATCAAAAACTCACTCATTGTTTTGTTTTTGGTCTTTATTGAGTTGATAAAGGCTTGGTCTTCTATACAGAAATACTGAAACCCTCTGATATAATCTTTGGGGATTTTGAGTTTTTCTATATAAAATTCCTCTTCAAAAAGATATTCTATTTTTTCAAGTAGTTTTTCTTTTCTTTCTACTTGAACTTCTTTTTTAAGCATTTCTGTTCTTCCAGATAAGGCATTCAAAATTCCGTCTAAACTGCCTTTTGTAGCTGTTTGTAATTTTCTTTCAGCTGATGTGAAATGTTTGGTTGCACTTGGGATACCTAGCTTTTCTGCTGAAATTTCTGGATGACTATTGATGGTTATGTTTTTTAAAACGATACTTTTTAGTGTCATTTCAATTTTCAACTCTTTATTGGCAAGGTCTGCTTTGGTGACAACCTTCGTTAAGGTCTCAAGATTGACTGCACTAAAAACTATTATATCGCCTTCATTGGCGGGAATTCTGAAATATCCTTCAATTCTACTAGTGGTTGCTTGGCGAGTAGTTTCGTTTCTGATATTTACTCCGTCAATAAAATTAGATTCTACTGAAATTCTACCCTGAATTGTTCTCTCTGTGAGGGTTTGTCCCACGAAGATTGACGTCCAAAAAAGTAATATAAAAAAGGTAAAATTATTCTTCACTAGATAGTTTTTTGTTAAAAGTAACCGCCAATTCACTCATTAATAGCTCTAATAGTTGTTTGTTTCCAGAAGTTAAATACGTAACTAGAAATTGATTTTCTATACAAAAATATCTGAACGAGTCTATATACATTTTTGGAATTTTTAAATTCATTACATAAAAATCATCTTTGTAAAGTGTTTTTAGTCGGTTAAATAGGTGTTCTTTTTTCTCTATTTCAAGTTCTTTTTTTAGTCTTTTTGTTCTTCCTGATATTTTGTTGATAATTGGATCTAATGGCAAAGTGCCACCTAATATACTCAAAAGATGTATGGGTTTAAAGTCTCCAGCTGTTTTTAATCGTCTTTCAGCGGGAGTATATTTTTTTTGATTTTCAGGAATGACACCTAGTTTTTCAGCTGTAATTGTATTGTTATTGATAATTACTTCGTTTAAATCTATTGTTTTTGAGGTCATAATTACCATTAAACTATTGGTTTGGTACTCGCTTTTAGTTATTTTTTTTCTTTTCGTTTCTGCATTTATGGATGAAAAATTCAAAATATCTCCTAATTGGCATTTGATGGCAAAACGTCCATTTGCATCAGAATTTGTAGTTTCGTTTGAGTTTTCATTTTTGATAAAAATACCTTCAATTTCTTTGTTGTTCAAGAAGATAGTTCCTGATAGCATTGTTTCCTTTTGCTGCTGCCCTCTAGCAATAGATACAATGGCTATTTGAAAAAATAAAGTCAACCAAAATTTCATTCCATCGTTTAAATTGAATTGTGGTAAAAGTATTTCAATCCGTTGCCAAATAATTATTAAGGCCTTGGTAAAAATTTGTTAATTAAAAATTGGTTTTTATACCTTTATCACTTAAAAAAAGAAAATGAAAAATTGTATTATTGCTAGTACGTCTACTTTACACGGTGGTTCGTATTTAGAGTATTTATTGATCCATTTGCAACAACATTTTGCTGGTTGTCAAAGTATTTTGTTTATTCCCTATGCGCGCCCTGGTGGTATTTCACATGAGGAATATACGCTTAAAGTTGCTAAGGCATTTGCTAAAATTGATATTGTGGTACGAGGTATTCATGAATTTGAAGATGCTCGAAAAGCGATTATAGAAGCAGAAGGAATTTTTACAGGTGGAGGAAACACTTTTCTTTTAGTGAGCCAGTTGTATAAAAATGAAGTAATGCAGGTGTTGTCTGAAACTGTTAAAAAAGGAACTCCTTATTTAGGAACAAGTGCAGGAAGTAATATTTGTGGGCTTAGTATGCAAACAACAAACGATATGCCAATTGTTTATCCGCCTAGTTTTCAAACTTTAAGTGTTGTTCCGTTTAATCTCAATCCGCATTATTTAGACCCTATTGAAGGTTCTACTCATATGGGAGAAACACGTGAAACTAGAATTAAAGAATTTCATGCTTTTAATGCAATCCCAGTTTTAGGTTTAAGAGAGGGTAGCTGGCTTGAAGTAAAAGGAGAAATGGTTGTTTTAAAAGGCAATTTAAAAGCTCGTTTGTTTTTGCAAAATCAAGAGCCTGTTGAGCTAGAATCTGGTTCTGATTTAAGTGGATTAAAATAAAAAAAGCCGAAACAAATGTTTCGGCTTTTTTAAAGAGCGAAAGACGAGGCTCGAACTCGCGACAACCAGCTTGGAAGGCTGGAGCTCTACCAACTGAGCTACTTTCGCATTAATTATTGAAGCAAATATAAATAAACTTACTACTTATTTGCAAATTAAAATTTAAAATTGCTTAAGAACGATGTAAAACTTAATTTACTTAGAGCGAAAGACGAGGCTCGAACTCGCGACAACCAGCTTGGAAGGCTGGAGCTCTACCAACTGAGCTACTTTCGCATTATTGTGGTGCAAATATAGAGAAACATTTCAGTTATTTGCAAATTTTTTAAGCAAAAAATATGATAGAAAAAGGATTGGTTTTATAATTGATTTAAAACTAATTTGTTATACTTTTATTTTTTTTTAAAATGCCGATATTGAGCATAAAGAAAATTAAAACAGAGCTACTTTTGCTGTAGGACAGCCTGCGTTTAGGGAGGAAAAAACTATATCAAGTTGTTTTTTGAAGATGATGACGATTTCAGTACTTTTCATTTTGGTATTTTTGATAAGTGTAATTAACGGGAGTCCCTTCTTCTTTTTGAGAAATGAGGTTGTGTTTTTTTAGATGAAATCAATTTGATTTGTTTTTAATACAAGAAGAGTACTTTAGATTTTATACTAGCTTTGGTTATACTTTGTAGTGGCAAACTATTTGATATACCCAATGTAGAGCTACATATTATTATGTATAAATCCATTTAACATGAAACACCTTTATTTTGTTCTTTTTCTATTGCTTGTTTTGAGTTGCCAAAAAAAAGCAAACGATGATTCAGCAGTTTTGATAAAAACCAAACCGATTCCTAAAATTCAGGTTGAGGCTAATGCCATTGAGTTCGATAGTGCTTTGGTTGTGTTATATGAGAATCAGAGATTATTGGAGTTTTACCGTGCAACAGGTTTTAAAACAGTTTGGCAATCTGCTTCAAATCGTAAAGTTATTTTGAATGCTATTAAGGAATCGGATAAAGAAGGACTTTTTCCTGAAAATTATCAATTGAAATCCTTAACATCTTTTGAAAAAAAACATCCAGTCCTCAAGGAAAAAGAATTAGTTACTTATGATTTGTTATTAACCCTAAACACACAACTTTTTTTAACTCATTTAAAAACAGGTAAACTTAATGCTAAAGAAATCTATTCTAATTGGGATATTGAAATCAATCCTTTTGATGTTAATACTGTTCTTGCTGAAGCATTTACTAAAAAAGAAATGGCTTTTGTTGTAAATGAATGCAAACCCAACGCCTTTGTTTATAATCAATTAAAAGTTGCTTTGCAACAGATTGAAGAATATCCAGATGTAGATTTTACTCCAATAGCTTTTACAGAAAAAATAGTAGCCAATGATACAAATGTCAAAGTAATTGCAGTAAAAAAAAGATTGAAGTATTGGAAGGATTTTAATAGTTCTGATAGTTTAACAGCTATTTATGACGAAAAGACTGTGGCTGCAGTAAAACGATTTCAAGAAAGACATGGATTGGCTCCGGATGGGGTACTTGGCGTAGGAACAATTGAGGCATTGAATTTTTCTAAAGCGAATAGGAAAAAACAAATAATTGCCAATCTTGAACGCTGGAGATGGTTTCAAATTATTCCAGACACGGATTATGTCATTATTAATATACCAGATTATAAATTAACTGTAGTTGAAAATCAAGATACAACAATTACCCAAAAAGTAGTTGTGGGTACCGTTAAGCGAAGAACCCCAGTTCTTACTTCTTACTTGAGGACGGTAGTTTTGAACCCGACTTGGACCATACCTCCAACAATTTTGAAAGAAGACGTAGTGCCAGCTATGAAAAGAAATCGCAATTACCTTTCAAATAAGAATATTTTGATTTATGACAGTAATAATAATGTAGTAGCTCCAGAAAATTGGAATCCAGCCAAGCCTCATAATTACAGATATGTTCAAGAACCTGGGCCTAATAATACTCTTGGTGAAATGAAGATTTTATTCCCGAATCATCACAGTATTTATTTGCACGATACAAATCATCGAAATTTATTTGGTTTACACAATCGATCGTTGAGTTCGGGTTGCATTAGAGTTGAAAAACCCCTTGAATTAGCAGGGTATTTTTTGAATCATTCTGAAAAATGGTCTAAAGGAAAAATTGATTCTGTGGTAGGCACTAGAAAAACGCATTATGTAAAGATTGAAAAGAAATACAATATTTACATTTGGTATTGGACTGCATGGAGTCAAAAAGGCGAACTCCATTTCAGAAAAGATATTTATGATTATGATTTAGCTTTGTATGATAAGCTAAGAAGTTAATTTTTCTATTATTTCATCAGTAGTTTTTCTTGAAGGATGATAAATGAATAGAATTGACTGTTCTTTAATGGTATTGATGATAGGTTGAGTCAATTCATTTGGCAATGCAGGACAGCCTTGGCTTCTGCCTAATCTTTTATGTTGTTTGATGAAGGTGTCGGAAACATAGTCGGCTCCATGAACTACAACAGCTCTATTGCGGGCATTACAATTCACTCCTTTTTCTAATCCGTCAAGTTTTAATGATATTCCATGTTTTCCTTTGTAAACTTCTCCAGTAGCATAAAAACCTAAGCTACTTTGAAAAGAGGAGGTTTTGTTTGAGAAATTTGAAGCGAATTCTTCCCCAGTATTTCTACCATGAGCTACAAGTGAGTGAAAAAGTATTGTGTTGTTTGCTAGATCTATTACCCAAAGTCTTTTTGTGTTTGAAGATAAGCTAAAGTCAATTAAGGTTAGAATCTCTTTTTTTACTAATCCTTTTTCTTTTAGTCTATAATATCCTTTTAATGCTTCAGAAAAACTGTCAAATTGGGGGAGAGTAAACTGATTAGTATTTAAATCATGATATACAGATTCAATAAATAAATCAGCTTTGGATTTTATGTTTGAAACATGCTCAATTTTGCTTATATTTTTTTTATTTTCTTCAGAGGTAGAGCTGTTAATAGAAAAAGAACTCAAAAAGAATAATATAAGAGTAAGGAATGTACTATAAATCATTGATTGTCTTTTGGTTAAATGGTATGTTTTTGGATCGCAAATATATAACAAAAACACTTTTGTCATAAAAAAAAGTGTAGTACGTCGATAAAATTTAACACTTTGTCGATTTTTTTGAGTTATTTTTTTATGAAAAAATATCAATTTTTATGTTTTATTATGTTAATTTTTTTATTTTTACTAATCACATAGCCCCAAAATGAAAAAAAAGTACTTGTTTATTCTTGTTTTGTTGTTCTTTTTCTATAATTACAGTTGGTCTCAAAAAAAAGTTTTAGAGACGAAATCTACTACAGAAAGTATTAGTATTGATGGAAAATTTAACGAATCCTCTTGGATAACTGCTGCTATAGCTACTGATTTTGTGATGTTTGAACCAGATAATGGTAAGTCTATAAGTCCTGATAAAAAGACAGAAGTGAGAGTTGTATATGATAATAATGCTATTTATATAGCGGCAACCATGTACGATAATGAGGTATCCAAAATTCAGAGGGAAATTACAAATAGAGATGTTTTTGGGGTTTCAGATCATTTTTCTGTTTTTATTAATGGATTTAATGATGGACAACAAGATTTTCGATTTTTTGTTAGTGCCGCTGGAGTACAAATGGATTGTTTGGCTACAGAAGATTTTGAAGATTTTACTTGGGATGCGATTTGGGATAGTAAAGTTCTGTTGACCGATTTTGGTTGGACAGTTGAAATGAAAATTCCTTATGCAGCTTTGCGTTTTTCTAATCATGAAAAGCAAACTTGGGGAATTAACTTCATGCGAGAAATCAAACGTGATGTTCAAAAATACACATGGAATTTGGTAGATACCAAAATCGGAGCAGTAATTCCTCAAGCCGGAATATTAGAAGGAATTTCTAATATTGATACACCAACTCGACTTTTTTTAATCCCTTATTCTTCGATATACAATCAAAGAAATGACATTGGTTCTGAAGCGACTTTTAAAGCGGGTTTGGATTTAAAATACGGGATCAATGATTCCTTTACTTTAGATGCTATTTTAGTTCCTGATTTTGGTCAAACCAAATTCGATAATGCCATTCTGATTCTCGAGCCCTTTGAACAACAATTTCAGGAAAATCGACCTTTTTTTACCGAAGGAACCGACTTGTTTACCAAAGGCAATTTGTTATATTCTAGAAGAATTGGACTGGCTCCTACAACGGAGGTCAATCTAAAGCCTGATGAAGAAATTACTAATTATCCTAATTCAGTTGATTTAATTAATGCTGTAAAGATTTCTGGCAGAACTCAAAAAGGATTAGGAATTGGTTTTTTGAATGCTGTTACCGAAAAGACATTTGCTACCATCAGAGATACTGTCACCAATTCTCAAAGAAAAGAAGTCATCGACCCTCTTACTAATTACAATGTATTAGTTTTTGATCAGCGTTTTAATCAAAACTCTTCTGTAACCTTTATCAATACAAATACTACACGTAATGGAGGTTTTAGAGATGCCAATGTTTCGGGGCTTTTATTTGATTTAAGTACCAAAGCAAATTCGTATAATTTATATGGAGATTTTAAGTACAGTACTATCAATGATGTTCAAGATTATAATGGTTATAAAACCGCAATAAATTTTGCTAAAACTAGTGGAAAATATCGCTATTTGTTTTCAGGGAAATACATTTCTGAAAACTATGATATTAATGATTTGGGAATTATTTTTTATACTAATTACCATGGTTTCTTGGCGAATGGAAGTTATAGAATTGTCAATCCAACCAAAATATTCAACACTTTTAAGGTGGAACAAGAAGTCAATGCCGAGATACAAAATACTTTCGGCAAGCTTCAAGAAGCTTGGTATAAAACTGTATTGAAAGGAACTACTTTAAATAATGATTACTTTGAGTTTGCTTTCATTGCTAATCCATTAGTAACGTATGATTTTTATGAGCCTAGAGAGTACAATCGTTATGTGTTTATTCCAAAGCGATTCTCCTCCTATTTTGGAATTGAAATGAACAGAAACCATCCTTTTACTTTTGATTTAACCATTTCAGGTGCTAAGTTTGATGAATCAGGAAGGTATAATTATGGTTTTTATGCCAGTCCAAAATATCGCTTTAATGATAAGTTGTCGTTGGCCTATGCTGTCGATTATTTGAATAAAAAAAATGATAGGGGATGGGTAGATACTACAACTGATGGAATCATTTTTGCCGAACGAAATAGAGAATACATTCAACATGATTTTACTGGTAAATATGCTCTAAATGAAAAAATGACCATAAATTTGACAGCCCGATATTATTGGTCTTATGCTAAAAATCATGAGTTTTTGACTTTACAAAATGATGGGAAATTGGTAACTAATACGGCTTATCCAGATAATAAAGATAGAAATTTTAACTCATGGAACTTTGACTTATCCTACAGTTGGTGGTTTGCACCAGGTAGTCAATTGTCTTTTTTATATCGAAACTTTGCTTTAGATAGGACAGATGCTGTTGAAAAGAATTTTTCAACCAATTTCAAAAATGTTTTAAATAATAATTTGACCACTAATTTATCTATAAGTATTCGCTATTTTATCGATTACAACGCTATAAAAAATAGTTTTTAAAGTTGGGAGTGAGCCAGCAATAAAAATAAGATTTGTTTTTTTGAAAACTCTATTTTGAAATTTGTTATCAGAACTGTAACAAATTTTATAATAGTTAGTCTATTAAAATGATTTAGACTAATCCATTATCAATTAAACTTATTTTATGAAATTTTTTCTTCTTAGTTATGGGCTTCTTTTTTCTTTTTTGGGCTTTAGCCAAAAGAAAACTCTAGAAACAAAGTTTATCACAAATCCTATAACTATTGACGGGAAAATCGATGAAAATTCTTGGGAACAAGTTGCTGCTGCTACAGATTTCTTGATGTTTCAACCAGATAACGGAAAACCTGTACTTCCTGAAAGGAGAACTGAAGTAAAAGTACTTTATGATAATACTGCTATTTACATCGCAGCAAAAATGTATGATAATGAACCCAATAAGATTTTAAGAGAAATTTCAAAAAGAGATGATTTTGGTACTGCTGATTTTTTTGGGATTTTTGTTAATGGCTATAATGATGGGCAGCAAAATTTTCAATTCTTTGTCAATGCAGCCGATGGACAAGCCGATTGTTTGGCAACAGATTCAAATGGAGAGGATTATTCTTGGGATGCGGTCTGGGATAGTAAAGCCGTTATTACCGATTTTGGTTGGGTGGTTGAAATGAGGATCCCCTATGCCGCATTGCGTTTTTCTCCAGAAAAGGTTCAAACTTGGGGTGTTAATTTTTTTAGAGAAATACGTAGAGACCGTCAAAAGTACTCTTGGAATTTTATTGATTCAAAATTAGGGACCTTCACTCAACAAAATGGTATTTTGACAGGTATTGCAAATATTGAAACACCAACACGTCTATTTTTATTGCCCTATTCTTCATTCTATTTGAATGCCAATGATCAACAAAAAACGAAAGGTACTTTAAAAGGAGGCTTAGATTTGAAGTATGGAATTAACGATGCGTTTACGCTTGATGCCATTTTGATTCCCGATTTTGGTCAAACTAAATATGATGATGTGATTTTAAATTTAGGTCCATTTGAACAACAATTCAATGAAAACAGACCTTTTTTTACAGAAGGAACAGACTTGTTTAGCAAAGGAAATTTGTTGTATTCCAGACGAATAGGAAGTGTTACTAATTCGCCAAAAAAAAATGAGAATGAAATAATTACAGATAATCCATCGAGTGTAAACTTGATTAATGCTTTAAAAGTATCAGGAAGGACAAAAAGTGGCCTTGGTATTGGGGTTTTAAATGCTGTTACTGAGAAGACCACCGCTACTATTGCAAATACTGTATCGGGAGATTCTCGTAAAGAAGTGTTAGAACCTTTAGCGAATTATAATGTCTTGGTTTTGGATCAACGTTTTAGAAGAAATTCATCAATTGCCTTTGTAAACACAAATGTGACCAGAAACGGTAGTTTTAGAGATGGGAATGTTTCTGCTTTGGTTTGGGACTTGAATACCAAAGCCAATACCTACAACTTGTCTGGTGATTTTAAATACAGTTATGTTAATGAAGATAAAATTAAAACTGGTATCGCGACTCAATTAAATTTTGCAGAAACATCCGGGAACTATCGCTATAGTTTAGGGGCTGATATGTATACCAAAGATTTTGATAACAATGATTTGGGTATCAATTTTGAGACCAATTATTACAGTTTTTATGGGAATGCCAATTATCGAATTTTAAACCCAACTAAACGTTTTAATGGATTTAGAGTGAATTATAATAACTTCATTCAATTTAACAAAGAAACGGGGCAAGTCCAAGGAAGTAATATCAACATCAACACCAACATAGAAACTTTAAAGAATAATTCTTATGGTTTTGGGATTAATTTTAATCCATTTGAGCGTTATGATTATTATGAACCACGTCAAGCTGGAAGGTTTGTAATTACTCCCACGAGCTACAGTTTTTGGGCTTATTATTCTCGTAATTATAACTATAAATTTGCCTTTGATATTAATCCAGAATATTCAAGAGCAGATGAACCAGGGAGAGATTTTATTGGGATTACTCTTAGTCCAAGATACCGTTTTAATGATAAACTAGCGATGGTTTATGAATTTAGTTACTCCAGACGTAATAATAATAAAGGCCGTATAGCTGTTTTAGAAAATGTTTTTGATGCAATGGGGAACAATACCATTTTGTTTGCGAACAGAAATGTGGTTACTTATGCTCATATTATTTCGGGGAAGTATTCAATTAATAGTCAAATGAATTTTAACTTGTCAATTCGCCAATATTGGTCTTATGCGGAAAATAAAAACATTCTTTCACTAACAGATAAAGGTCGATTGGTAGACTATTTGGGATACAATGAAAATAATAATTCTAGTTTTTATACATGGAATATGGATTTGTCGTATTCTTGGTGGTTTGCTCCTGGAAGCCAAGTTTCATTTTTGTACCGAAATAGCTCTGCGACTTTTGAAAATGTTATTAATAAAAATTATAAAGACAATATTAATGCTCTTTTGACAAATGAGAAATTGCAACACACTTTATCAGTAAGCGTTCGCTATTTTATTGATTACAACGAAATCAAAAATCAAATTGTAAAAAGCTAAATCCAATATTTAGTTACTTATTTGTGATTATTTATCCCCTACAACGATTGAAATTTTTAGGGATATTTCGAAACCTTTTTCGGCTTTTGAAAATTCTTTATCTTTGATAAAAAAATTATCATGAATAAGAAAGTTATACTTATGATTCTTGATGGATGGGGCAAATCTCCTGATCCTAAAGTATCTGCAATAGACAATGCAAATGTTCCTTTTATAAATAGTCTATACGACAACTATCCAAGTGCACAGTTAAGAACTGATGGTTTAAACGTTGGTTTGCCAGAAGGTCAGATGGGTAATAGTGAGGTAGGCCATATGAACCTTGGTGCAGGAAGAATCGTGTATCAAGATTTGGCTAAAATTAATTTGGCTGTAGCCAATAATACTTTAGCAAAGGAACCTGTTCTAATTGATGCTTTTACTTATGCTAAAGAAAACAACAAAAAAATACACTTTTTAGGATTAGTTTCTGATGGAGGAGTACATTCTCATACTTCGCATTTACGCGGATTGATTACGGCTTCTCAAGAATATGGTTTAGAAAATGTATTTGTACACGCTTTTACCGATGGTCGTGACGTAGATCCAAAATCAGGAAAACAATACATCCAAGATTTAGAAGATTTCATGGCACCAACTACAGCTAAATTAGCTTCTGTTGTAGGTAGATATTATGCTATGGATCGTGATAAAAGATGGGAACGTGTAAAATTAGCTTACGATTTAGTAGTTAATGGAACAGGAAAACCAACTCAAGATGCTGTTGCATCTATTGAAGAAAGTTACTCAAAAGATGTTACAGATGAGTTTATCGATCCGTTAGTAGTGGTTGATGCTAATAATCAACCTTTAGCAACTATTCAGGCTGATGATGTAGTGATCTTTTTTAACTTCAGAACAGATAGAGGTCGTGAGTTAACAGAAGCGTTATCACAAAAAGATTTTCATGAGCAAAACATGCATAAACTGCCTTTGTATTATGTTACGTTGACGAATTACGATGAAACTTACGAAAATGTAAAAGTAGTTTATAACAAAGACAACATCACGGAGACTTTAGGTGAGGTTTTAGAAAAAGCGAATAAGAAACAAATCCGTATTGCAGAAACTGAAAAGTACCCACACGTAACTTTCTTTTTCTCTGGAGGTAGAGAAACACCGTTTGAAGGCGAAACACGTATTTTAAGAAATTCACCAAAAGTAGCTACTTACGATTTGAAGCCAGAAATGAGTGCTTATGAACTAAAAGATGCTTTGGTACCTGAATTGAATAAAGGTGAAGTTGATTTTGTTTGTTTGAATTTTGCTAATGGTGATATGGTTGGGCACACGGGAGTAATGAGTGCTGCTATTCAAGCTTGTGAAGCAGTAGATGCTTGTGTGAAAGAAGTAATTGAAGCGGCTTTGGCAAATGATTATACTACTATCGTAATTGCGGATCACGGAAATTGCGAAACGATGATTAATCCTGATGGTAGTCCAAATACAGCTCACACTACGAATCCAGTGCCAATTATTTTAGTTGACAAAGAATTGAAAAAAATTAATGATGGTGTGTTAGGTGATATCGCTCCAACAATTTTAGAATTGATGGGAATTGAAAAACCTGCTGTGATGACGAGTCATTCGTTATTGTAAACCGGAAAGCTTATATAAAAACAAACCCCAAAATCAAATGATTTTGGGGTTTGTTATTTTTAGGGAATAAAAAATTACAAAAACATTTTTGAAATTTTTTCTGCTTTTTTACTTTCACTATAGTCATAGAATCCTTCTCCTGATTTTACTCCTAGTTTTCCAGCGCGCACCATATTGACCAATAATGGGCAAGGCGCATACTTTGGATTTTTGAATCCTTCGTACATTACATTTAAAATGGCTAAACACACATCCAAACCAATAAAATCAGCTAATTGTAATGGTCCCATTGGATGCCCCATACCAAGTTTCATTACCGTATCTATTTCGTAAACGCCTGCTACTTTATTGTACAAAGTTTCAATGGCTTCATTTAACATGGGCATTAAAATTCGGTTCGCTACGAAACCAGGGTAATCGTTTACCTCAACAGGCACTTTTCCTAGTTTTTCAGATAATTTCATGATAATTTCGGTAACCTCATCAGATGTATTGTACCCCCTAATGATTTCAACTAATTTCATAATAGGCACTGGATTCATAAAATGCATACCGATAACGCGCTCTGGATGACTTACCACAGCTCCGATTTGCGTAATTGAAATAGAAGAAGTATTGGTTGCTAAAATAGTGTTGTGGGAACAAACTTCATTCAGTTGCTTGAAAATATTTAGTTTTAGCTCTACGTTTTCTGTAGCGGCTTCTACCACTAAGTCTACACCCACTACTCCGTCTTTGATGTCTGTATACGTAATAATATTGGTAATAGTCTTGGCTTTGTCTTCTTCTGTAATGGTGCCTTTGCTTACCATTCTGTCCAAATTGGCAGCGATGGTTGCCATTCCTTTATCTAATGCTTTTTCAGATACATCAATTAATTTTACTGTAAATCCGCTTTGTGCAAAAGTGTGGGCAATTCCGTTACCCATGGTTCCTGAACCTATAACAGCTATTGTTTTCATAAGTTTTTGTTGAAATATAAAAGCTCAAAGTTATGGTATACAACTTCAAGCTTTGTTTTAAATTATTTGTTTATTGGTAGTATTATTTTTTAAAGCAATCAATAATTTGATAGGCTACACGTAGGGCTTCTGTTGCTTGTTCTAAAGTAACAACTGGGGTAGTATTGTTGTTAATGGCGTCTGCGAAAGAATTTAATTCGTCTAAAATAGCATTGTTTTGTTCTACCTCTGGATTAGAAAAATAGATTTGTTTTTTTACACCTTCTGCATTTTGTAAAATCATATCAAAATCACCAGGAACTTCTGGAGCATCTTTCATTTTGACTACTTCGCATCTTTTTTCTAAGAAGTCAACTGATATATAAGCGTCTTTTTGAAAAAATCTTGATTTACGCATGTTTTTCATTGATATGCGGCTGGCTGTTAAATTGGCTACACAACCGTTTTCAAATTCAATTCTTGCATTGGCAATATCTGGTGTTTCACTAATAACAGATACACCACTAGCACTTACATGTTTTACTTTGGATTGTACCACACTTAAAATAGCATCGATATCGTGTATCATTAAATCGAGTACAACAGGAACATCTGTCCCACGAGGATTGAACTCAGCCAATCGATGGGCTTCAATAAACATTGGGTTTTCAATCATGTTCTTGGTAGCGATAAATGCAGGATTGAATCGTTCAACATGACCCACTTGTCCTTTGACATTATTTTCTTTGGCTAAAGCGATAATTTCAAGAGCCTCGTCAACGGTATTAGAAATAGGTTTTTCTATGAAGACATGTTTTCCAGATTTGATGGCAACTTTGGCACATTTAAAATGAGAAAGCGTTGGTGTAACGATATCTATGACATCAACAGCATGAATTAGAGTAGCGATAGTTTTGAATTGTTTGTAGCCAAATTCTTTTTCAATTTTTTGGCCATTTTCTAGATTTTCATCATAAAAACCAACCAACTCGTATTTTTCTGATTGTTGCAACAAACGCAAATGTATTTTTCCTAGGTGACCAGCACCCAATACTCCAATTTTTAGCATAAGAATGTTCTTTCTACAAAAATAACAATTTAATGAGAAATTCCAATTTTTACAATTCCAAATTAAAGCCTCTTTTTATTAAAAAAAGCTAATTTTTATTTGGGTTTCTTTTTCATTTGGAATTTGAATTTTTAGTTTATTTTTACCGAAATAATTTGTTTTAGATTTGAAAGATACTGCCAAACATCAAGGACTTCGGAATCAATTAGTAAGCCTTTTGCAACAAAAAGGAATAACTGATAAGAACGTGTTAGATGCAATAAGTAAGATACCAAGACACCTTTTTTTGAATTCTAGTTTTGAGGATTATGCCTACCAAGATAAGGCTTTTCCTATCGGAGCTGGCCAAACGATTTCGCAACCGTACACTGTAGCTTTTCAATCCCAATTATTGGAGGTTAAAAAAGATGACAAAGTATTAGAAATAGGTACGGGTTCAGGATATCAAACGGCAGTTTTGTGTACAATGGGAGCAAAAGTGTACAGTGTAGAACGTCAGAATGAATTGTTTAAGAAGACCTCAGTATTGTTTCCTAAATTAGGCTTAAGACCCAAGCATTTGTCTTTTGGCGATGGCTATAAAGGTTTGCCACTGCATGCACCTTTTGATAGTATAATTGTAACGGCCGGCGCACCTATTATTCCAAAACCTTTAATGGCTCAGTTGAAGATAGGAGGTAGGTTAGTCATTCCTTTAGGTGAAGAGGTTCAAATAATGACATTGTTAATTCGGAAAAATGCCACTCAATTTGAAAAGCACGAGTTTGGAGAGTTTCGATTTGTTCCTTTGTTAGAAGATAAAAATTAAAAGAAAAAAAGGTTTTGAAACTAGCTTCAAAACCTTTTTTTAGTTGTATCGTGTTTGCTTTTTAGAAACAGAACTATCTTTAATCATTTGTTTATAAAGTGTTTTCATAATTTCATCCACAGCTATGTCTGATATATAAGATGATTTGGTTGTTCCAGTCCAAATTAGTTTCTTTTTCGGTACTCACTAAGTGCATAGTCAATACATCATCAAAGTTTTTGTCTTTAAGGATTTAAGCTTTTGTTCGTTGGTTAGTTGTAAAATGCTCCCATTTAAATATTGCTTGGAAGTTTTAAAAATTGG
Source organism: Flavobacterium polysaccharolyticum (assembly GCF_038739875.1). NCBI lineage: Bacteria > Pseudomonadati > Bacteroidota > Flavobacteriia > Flavobacteriales > Flavobacteriaceae > Flavobacterium > Flavobacterium polysaccharolyticum. The sequence goes on along the minus strand of NZ_JBCGDP010000008.1, from coordinate 81,354 downwards.
GTTGGCAGAGGCAATTCTGTTTTCAGTTGTTCTACGAGTGGCTTCGTCTTTGACCAACGCTAGAAATAGTGCTTTTTTTAATTGTTCTTCTTTAATGGAGGTCTCATGGGGCTTTCCAACTGTTTATGATGGTTGTGTTACTACCGCAACTTAACAAGATAAATGATATACATAATAAATAATTAGTATTTTGTAATTGGTTGTTTTTTAATGGTTTATATGTGGAATTAGCGATTATGGTTAATGAATACTTTTTTGAATGTAAAATATTAAAAAGCTTTTTTAATTCGATCCAAATCGCGTTTAGTATCTTGTTCTTTCAGGGATTCTCTTTTGTCGTAATTTTTCTTTCCTCTACAAAGACCTATTTGCAGCTTTGCCATTCCTTTTTCATTGGTAAACAACTTTAAGGGAACAATAGTAAGTCCTTTTGCTTGTACGCTTCTGGCTAGCGTTTTTAATTCTCTTTTGTTCAATAATAATTTACGCTCGCTTCTTGCTTTGTGATTGAATTGGTTGCCAAAAGCATATTCTTCAATGTAAGTGTTAATAGCAAACAATTCATTGTTGTTGAATTCACAAAAGCTTTCGGTGATATTAGCTTTACCTAAACGAATGGATTTTATTTCGGTTCCTGCTAATACAATTCCAGCAGTATAGGTTTCGATTATTTCATAATCAAAGCGTGCTCTTTTATTGAGTATGTTAACTGTTTTTTGCATAGGTTGGCAAATTTAGGTACAAATTAATGAAAGCACAATTGTTTTCTGAAAAATGCTATAAATTTGCAGTATGGAAAATAAAAAATCAAACGATCCGTTGCATGGAATCACGCTTCAAAAAATAGTTGAGCAATTAGTTGATTTTTATGGATTCGATACATTAGGCGAATTAATAAAAATCAAATGTTTTACCACGAATCCTAGTGTGAAATCCAGTTTGACCTTCTTAAGAAAAACGGACTGGGCGAGAAAACAAGTTGAGGAGTTATACTTGCGTTCCTTGCCAAAATTTTAGTTCAATTTGTAGGTTATCATTAAGCCACCTCTGTAAGGAAGCGATTCTCCACTTTTGTTCCATTTTTTTTCAGGATGGAATATATTATCGTAACGTCCTGGCGTACCGTCATTGTAGTAACCTTTATAAAACCCTTGATGATATCCACCGCCTATAAAAGCATCTAGGTTTATTTTCTCACTGATTTTGAAGTTGTAACCAATAGTAGCTCCTAAATGGTATCCGAATCCTTCTTCATATTTATTGGTATTCCAATAATTCCATTTCTGAATTTTATAGATATCAGGACCTGCATGTCCACCAAAATACCAACCCTTATATTTTTCTTTAAAGTGGTAGCGAACTTCTGGCGTAAAGATGTAAAATTGCATTGGATGATGACCATCAAACGATTTCCAGAAGGAAGCCATTACATCAAAACTAAAAGTCAATTTTTTTCCAATGCTTGTTTCAACTCCAATATTAGGAACTCCAACTAGTGCTGTTGCACCATTAAATTTGATATAGGTTTGACCAAAACTTGTGGTAAATATTAGAAGAAATATAAAGGCAACAATTTTTTTCATGTTTGTTTAATTTGCGGCAAAGATAAATTTAATTTCGGGAAAGTTCTTAGCCTAATCAGGATAAAAAAGAACCAAGTGTTGAATCTTTATCTTTGAATAGTACAACACTTGGTGTTTCAATAGCTTAAAACGTATACTTTCCGCCTAGGTAAAAATTTCGTCCTCCAGCATTTATTCCAGAAGCGAAGGTTCTGTATTGGGTGTCTAATAGGTTTTCAACGCCAGCAAAAACAGTAAGATTGTTTAATAATTTATAAGCTCCTTTTAAATTATAGGTTTCCCAAGAAGGCATACCGTTGGCTGGCGCATATTGTAAATTATCTTCTCCGCTTGGAGAATAATCTTTTACTCTTTTTTTGCCATTGTATAAAATATAAGCATCCACCATCCATTTATTGGCTTCATAACTTAAACCTGCTTTTCCATAAGTGGGTGCAATATGGTCTAATGGAAATCTACCTGAATTATTCTCAACCCTTCCGTTGGTATAATTGAAGTTACCATACAAAAGTAATTTTGGGAATAGATACCATTTTAGTGAAGTTGACAGCCCAACAATTTCGCCTTTTCCTTGATTTTGATTCGCGTAAATTTGACTTAATTGTCCTTCATAGACCAAGCTATTTTGCCCGTTAAGTGTAAAAGGAGAAGTTACAATGGCATCATACAATCGAGTATAAAAGAAGGTATTTTCTAATTGAAAGCGTTTACCTTCCCAAAAGGTAATTCCCATATCTGCAGTTACGGATTGTTCGGGTTTTATGTTTTGGTTAGGAACAATGACTCTTCCGGGAACCGATTCGAAAATTTTAGCCAAATCATCGATATTTGGTACTCGAAAAGCTGAGGCTAAATTGAAAACTAATTTTACATTATTGTTCGGGTTATGAACAATTCCAATGGCACCGCTGTAGGTAAAATTTTCTTGTTTTACAGTGGTGAAAGGAAGTTTGAAAAAATTAGTGTCTGCTTCGCTATTCAATTGTGTGTAACCGCCTCTAAAACTAGTATTGAATGTTGTCAATTCAGTAATGTCATTATTGAAATAAGCAAATGCTTCGGCTCTAAGTGTATTGTTTTTTCCATCAGGATAACGGGAATCTGTAACGGATTCTGCACCAGTTAGGATGTTTTTGCGAATTCCTTTTGATTGCAAATCATCATAATAAAAGTCGGCACCGTATACCAAATCTCCTTTGCCAATTTTGGTTTTAAAATCGGAAGTCAAGGCATACACGTTTACTTTTTCTATTCTTGAAGTTTGATTGGCACTACCAAAACTTCTGGTAATCCTGCTTTCTTCTACTCGTTGATAACTAGCGTTCAAGTTCAAGGTTGTAGAACCAAAAATGTCTTTTTTTACTAGTTTATAGGCAGATAAAAATCTGTCTTGTGGTCCGTAGTTCCAAACTGCTGATCTTAATTTACCTGAAGCATTTGTATCTGTCAAACGATCGTATCTGGGAATATCAGAGGTAGTTGAATATTGTACGTTCAATTGATGTTTAGTGTTTTCATTTTGCTTAAACACTACTTTCTGCATAAAATCATATTGCGTATAGCCCGAAAAATTTTGAATATATTTATTTGGGTTAGCTACTTGAGTGTCAATTCCGTTTTTAGTTTCTACATAAAAAGGGCGTTCTCCAAAGAATGCATTGTTTCCATTTTTGTTTTTCCCCATTCTTAAATCTCCAAATTCATTATAAGAAAAAGAGGTTAGGCTCGCCCATCGCTTACCTGCAAAATTAAAATCAAAATGACCAGATTTGCCTTCGTTTACAGTGCTATAAGAAGATAATATGTTTCCAGAAAACTTTTTATTGTTATTTTCCTCAAGCAAACGGGCGTTTTTGGTTTGAAGAAAAATCGCTCCACCCATTGCATCGCTTCCATAAATAGTAGAGGAAGGGCCAAAGAGCACATCAATGTTTTCTAGCATATTCTTATCAACGGTAATAATGTTTTGCAAATGTCCAGCACGATAAATAAGGTTGTTCATTCGGATTCCGTCAACAAGTAATAGGATTCTACTTGACTCAAATCCTCTAATGATTGGGCTACCACCACCTTGTTGTGATTTTTGAACCGCCAATGTTCCAGAATTCGCAAGTGCATCAGCGCTGGTTTGAAAGTTTTGAAACTCGATTTGTTTTTTGGACAGCGTTTCTAATTGCTGTGTCATTTTCTTTTTAGGTTGTGCAAAACGTCTAGCGCTAACCACTAGTTCGTTTAATTCAACAGCATTCACGCTGTCTTTTGTTGCTTGCGAAAAGCCCATAAATGAGCATAGACAAGTCAACAAAGTGATTGTTTTCTTCATAGTTGCTTTGGTTTAATTTTATAAAAAATCTATTTTAAAATTAAACTAGCAGGGTGGACGAAATAGTTTTTGACTTAAAAGCCAATTACAGATGTTTTTTTTATTGTTTATCGAATTTTTAGTTATAAAAAATTTGGGACTATTTTCTATTTTCCATTGGGTTGAAGTAGGTTCGTGTACGGATAAAAAATGCCCTTTTTTCTTGTGTGCAGGAATAGATTTTTGTTTTTGAAAAGTTTGTGTAAGTAAAAGTCTGATTTCGTTTTCTAGCTCATCTTTTACCACTTTGGCAACGACCAAATTCTTTTGGTAACTTATGGACTGTACGTCATAGTACACACCGTTAATCTGAAACTCTCTTTTATTGTCTTTCGCATCCCATTCTTTTGTAGTAAAATGGAGCAATTGAAATTTGTCAGTTTGGTTAAGCTGATTTTGGTAATGAATATGTTGCCATTCTTGTAAAATTAGCATTGTAAAAGAAAAAAAAAGACCCAAACAATACATTACGACCATTGCGTAAGTACTGAGAATCTTTTTATGTTTCTTTTGGTTTACCATTTAATATCTATATTGGATTGAGTTTCGAATATACTACAGCATCAATAAATTTACCGTCAAAGTATTCATTTTCTTTAAAATGTGCTTCTTTGACGAAGCCACATTTTTGTAAGACTCTCTCTGAGGCTTCATTTTCAGGGTCAATTACCCCTTCAATAGAATGCAATTTCATAGTTTTGAAGCCATAATCTACAACACATTGTACTGCTTCTGAAGTAATTCCTTTTCCATGATATTCAGGTAAAATCATATACCCGACTTCGGCTCTATAATGTTCGGGTTTGATGCGATAATGTCCAATAACTCCTAGCATCTTATCATCACCTTTTAATGTAATGGCCCAGTTGATCCCTTCATTAGTCTCAATTTTATCATCCATCGTTTTAATATGTGCCAAAGCTTCTTCATAATTAGTAAGTAAAGGTCTCGGGATGTACTTCATAGTTTCTGGATTGGAACGCAATTTGAACATTTCTTTAACATCGGAGGGCAAAACTCTTCTTAAGATGAGTCTTTCGGTTTCTAAATTCGGAAAAGGAGAGAAGTTTATGGTCAACATATTTTTTTACTTAAAGAAGTGTTATTGTATAATTTGATTCAAAAAAAGTCTTTGGAGTCACTAATTGGATTCCTTCTTTTTCTAATATTTTTCCTGAATTATTTGGTGTATCTGAATAACCAAACCAAGGCTCGATACAAATAAAAGGAGCATTTACTGGTGTCCAAACGCCAAGATCTGGAAAATCGGAATAATCTACTTTGAGTATGGGTTGGTTTTCTTCTAAAATTGTTACAGATTTTGAGGATATATTTTTGAACACCAAAGCGTCATTTTCAAATAACTGATACTCCAAATTCAATTGTTGATTTGGGATTTCAATGGTTTTCGTTTGATCCGAAATCAACCCTTCTTCTAATAAGTTAAAAGTCAAAGAGTCTAAACCATCAAATTGTAATTGGTAACTATCGAATGCTTTTGGTAAAGCAAAGGCTGGATGTCCACCAATCGAGAACGGAAGCACAGTATTCGATGTGTTGATGACTTTGTATCCTAAATGCAATGAACGACCAATTAGGGTGTAGCTCAATTGAAGTTCAAACGAGAAAGGATATTTTTTTTGCGTTTCTTCATTGGATTGTAATGAAAAAGTAACGCTGTCCTCCTTTTTATCTATTACTTCAAAAGTTAGTTCACGAGCAAATCCATGACGTGGTAGTGAATAGGAGTTGTCATTATATTCAAAAGTATTGTTTTTTAAAGAGCCTACTATTGGGAACAAAATAGGGGAGTGCTTTCCCCAAAAATTAGGATTGCCTTCCCAAATGAATTCTTTGTTGTTTTTATCTTTTAAAGAAAATAATTCAGCTCCAAGTGTTTTAAACTGTGCCGTTATTTGGTCGTTATTTATTGAAATTGTAGACACGATTTTTTTATTTTATAATTGAAAGGTAAAGATATTGATATTCCTATAAACAGAGAAGCTGAATACATTAAACCTTAAGAATTATCTTAATTTGTTTCGTGGTAATGTTATAAATAATTATTTTTTCATTTAATTTGTGCTTACACTAACACAAATTATAGATATTATGAAGACAAAGTGGCTTTCTTGCTTGGGCATTTTTTTCGGAGTACTCTCCGTTTTTGGTCAGCAACCTGCTCCAGCTGAAACAAAAGAACTAGTTTCTAAGTACGATTATCACGATGCGTTTGCACCGCATTTTTATACCAAAAACGGTACTTCTACGCGTTCAGCAAGTGGTGAACCTGGACCTACTTACTGGCAAAATCGTGCTGATTATCAGTTGACAGCTAAATTAAATGATGCCACCAATGAAGTTATAGGTACAGATGAAATTACTTATACTAATAACAGTCCTGATAAATTAAGTTTTCTTTGGTTGAATTTAGAGCAAAATTTGTTCAAACAAGATTCTAGAGGAGCGGCTTTAGTTCCTTTGACAGGAAGTAGAAATGGAGGACAAGGACAGGTTTTTGACGCGGGTTTTAAAATTAAATCGGTTAAAGCTATTTCAGGGAAAGCTAAAATGGCAACCGATGTTAAATTTGTAGTTACGGATACTCGTATGCAAGTTTTTCTTCCAGAAGCTATTGCTGCCAAAGGAGGAAGCGTGAAACTAAAAATAGAGTTTTCTTTTATTGCACCTAACGAAGGATCTGACCGTATGGGGGTTTTGGAAACAAAAAACGGAAAGATCTTCACAATGGCACAATGGTATCCACGTATGTGTGTGTATGATGATGTGCGCGGATGGAATACGAATCCTTATTTAGGCGCTTCAGAATTTTATTTAGAGTATGGTAATTTTGATATTAAAATCACTGCCCCAGCCAATCATGTAGTGGTGTGTTCAGGTGAGTTGTTGAATCCAGCTGAAGTGTATACTGCAGAGCAATTCAAGCAATATAAAGCAGCTTTGATTAGCGATAAAACGGTGGTGATTCGTTCTGCCGATGAAGTAAATGCAAATGCAAAAAACAATGCAACTGCTACTAAAACTTGGCATTATCAAATTAAGAATGCGCGTGATATGTCTTGGGCTTCTTCACCCGCGTTTATTTTAGATGGAGCGAGAATGAATTTGCCTAGCGGTAAAAAAGCATTAGCCTTATCCGCATATCCAGTTGAGTCTGCGGGCAACGAGGCTTGGGGACGTTCTACAGAATACGTAAAAGGTTCTATCGAAAATTATTCTAAACGTTGGTTAGAATATCCTTATCCTGTAGCGACCAATGTTGCAGGAAATGAGGGAGGAATGGAGTATCCAGGTATCGTTTTTTGTGGATGGGAATCCAAAGGGAGAGATTTATGGGGAGTAACAGATCACGAGTTTGGACACATTTGGTTTCCAATGATTGTTGGGTCTAATGAGCGTTTGTTTGCTTGGATGGACGAAGGTTTTAACACTTTTATCAATTCTCTAAGTGGTCTTGATTTTAATAAAGGGGAATACAAAGAAGAACCATCAGATTTGCACCAAATTAGTGAAATGTTGACGAGCCCTAAACTAGAGACCATTATGAGTTCTCCAGACAATATGAAAGAGAAAAACATTGGGGTATTGTGCTACTTTAAACCAAGCTCTGGTTTGGTGATATTAAGAGAGCAAGTTTTAGGGCCAGAGCGTTTTGATACCGCTTTTAAAACCTATGTAGAAAGATGGGCTTTTAAACATCCTACTCCTGATGATTTCTTTAGAACTATGGAGAATGTTGCTGGCGAAGATTTGAGTTGGTTTTGGAGAGGTTGGTTCCAATACAACTGGCGATTGGATCAAGGTTTAAATTCAGTGAAATATGTAAAAAACGATCCAAAAAAAGGAATCATTATTACTATTGAGAATTTCGAAAAAATGGCAATGCCAATAGTTGTAGATATTAAAACTAAAAGTGGTAAAGTAAGCCGAGTGAAATTACCAGTTGAAATTTGGCAACGTAACAAGGATTGGTCATTCAAACACAATTCTACTGAAGAAATAGAAAGCGTTGTAATTGATCCAGATCACGTTTTTCCAGATTCGAATACTGCCAATAATACCTGGACTGCTGCTACTGGCAAATTAGAAAAAGACGTGATTCTTGACGATTATTTAGGTGTTTATGCTACGGCGAATGCTCCTTTGAAAATCACTTTGACGGAAAAAAATAGTGCTTTGAATGTTGAAATATCAGGGTATCCTTCTTTTACAGCGAATCAAGTAGCTGGTGAAACAAATACATTTGAGGCTCCTGCGGCTGGATTAAAATTCAAGTTCAATGAAGCAAAAACAGGTTTTGATATGGTGATTACTGGAAATGGACAAGTGATTCCTTTTACCAAAGAAAAATAATCAATTATCATATTAAATGAAAACGACTGTTAGAGGAATCTAACAGTCGTTTTTTTATGTTCTTTAATTTGTATTTACTCTGGAATTTGTTGACTCAAGCAATGCAAAGTTCCAAATCCCCATATAAAATCAATAGCGCTAATGCCAATGATTTCTCTATCAGGGAAACATTCTGAAAGAATATTCAAAGCTACTCTGTCATTTGTATCATTGAAAGTTGGAACTAAAACACAATGGTTTAAAATCAAGAAATTAGCATAACTCGCAGGCAAACGCAATCCGTCAAAATCAATGCGTTTAGGCATAGGTAAAGTGACAATTACAGGTGCTTGTCCGTTTTCTAGTTTCGCATTTTGTAAACGTTTTAAGTTGTCTTGCAAAGGTTTGTAATTGCTATCTTCTGGATTAGTTTCTATAATGGTGACAATAGTGTCCTCATTTACAAATCGGCACAAATCATCAATGTGTCCGTGCGTGTCATCACCTTCGATGCCATCTCCAAGCCAAATGACATTGGTCACTCCTAAGTATTCTTTAAAAACCGCTTCGTAATCTTCTTTGGTGAAACCTTCATTACGCACCTGAATCGTAGGATGCATCAAGCATTCTTCGGAAGTTAACAAGGTGCCACGTCCATTTACATCAATGGCGCCACCTTCTACAATTACGGGTTTTCCTTTGTAAGTCACTTGAGTTAAGGGAAGCTGTAAATGTTCAGCTACTTTACTCGGTACGTGTTTGTCTAAATTGATGTTTTTATACTTAGCCCAGCCGTTAAAATTGAAATTCAAGGCTTCTCTTTGATTGCCATTTTTTACAATGATTGGACCAGAATCACGCATCCAACTTCTATTGGTTTTATGAATGATGAAGGATATCTGCTTTAAATTTACTGTAGCCATTGTTAGCAATTCAGTGACTTTCTCTTTTTGTTTTTCATCGGCAACTATCAAAAAAACAGTTTCGTAGGTGGCTACTTTTTTGATGAATTCTACGAAAGCCCATTGTACCGCTTCGTATTTTCCAGGCCAATCTTTTCCGTTATGCGGAAAACATAATAGGATTCCTTGTTGTTTTTCCCATTCTGCTGGGAATCTTCTTGAGGTTGTAGTCATAAATAGATGCCAATTTTACTTCGGGCAAAGATAAACATTCCCAAGTATTAAAATATAATTCAATTTCATACATTTTTGAAAGGTTCGTTTGATGTGTTTGTTAAGTTTTTTTTACTTAAAGATTAGATAATATTTTGATAATGCGAGAGGTTTCTTGTAGTGCTATTTTTGAAAAAATTAAATTTAAAACAATGATAAAGAAAACTTTGGCTGTGTTTGCAGCGTTATTTTTGATCTTTGGTTGTGAAAACGACAATAATGAGAACAATACCCCAGAATTGGAAGTAAACGAAAATCCAGCTTCGTTTAAAGAAGTAGGTACGATTACAATAGGAGGTACTGGTGCTGCAGAAATTAGTGCTTATGATGAAACTACCAAAAGGCTTTTTACAGTAAACAACAGCTCAACTAATAAAATTGATGTGATTGATCTGACAGATCCAACAAAGCCTGTTGTGCTAACCAGTATTGATATGGGAACCTATAATGGTGCTGCCAATAGCGTTGCAGTTTATGGAGGAAAACTAGCCGTGGCTTTAGAATCTAAATCGAATAAACAGGAGGAGGGGAAAGTGGTAGTTTTTAATACTTCGACTTATGCTTTGATTAAAGAAATCACCGTAGGGGCTTTGCCAGATATGATTACTTTTTCGCCAGACGGAAAATTTATTCTTACTGCCAATGAAGGAGAGCCTAATGATACCTATTCATTGGATCCAGAAGGTTCTGTTTCGATTATAGATGTTGCTGCGAATTATGCTGTAACGACTTTGAATTTTGCTCAATTCAGTACGCAACTTTCCGATTTAAAAACCAAAGGATTTCGTATAGCAAGTGTTTCTAATAGTTTTGCTAACGATATTGAACCAGAATATATTACGATTTCTTCGGACTCAAAAACGGCTTGGGTTACTTTACAAGAAAATAATGGAATCGCTAAGATTGATTTGGTAGGCAAAAAGAATGTACAACTTTTTCCATTAGGATATAAAGACTATTCTTTGGCAGATAACGCAATAGATGTAAGCGATAAAGATGGCGCCATTGCTTTTGCCACTTGGAAGGTGAAAGGGATGTTTCAACCGGATGCGATTGCCAATTTTGAGAGTAATTCCATTCCTTATTTGGTTACAGCCAATGAAGGGGACGCACGAGAATACAGTGCTTTTGTAGATGTTCGTAGAATCAATCACTCTTCTGTGGTTTTGGATCCAACGGTTTTTCCAACGGCTGCTGCTATGAAAGCGGATGGTGTTTTGGGACGTTTGAATATCAATACAAAAATGGGAGATACAGATGGCGATGGCGATTTTGATGAATTGGTAAGTTTTGGTGCTCGTTCATTCTCGATTTGGAATGGTAACACCGGTGCTTTAGTTTTTGATAGTAAAAATGAATTGGATAAAAAAGCACACGAATTGGGACTTTATGATGACAATAGAAGTGATGACAAAGGCGTAGAACCTGAGGCGGTTTATGTAACCAAAATGGGAAACAAACAAATTCTTTTTGTGGGTCTAGAAAGAGCCGATGCTTTAATGATTTATGATGTAACTTCTCCAGCCGCTCCAAAGCTTTTACAAGCCATCAAAACTGGTGATGCTCCTGAAGGACTAACGTTCATTCCTGCTGCTAAAAGTCCGAACAAGAAAAGTATGGTTATCGTAAGTAGTGAAGGGGATGGAAGTGTTAAGATTTTCCAGCCTGAATTGAATTAACTCAAGGTTTTCAATAGAAAAGCGTCTGAGATTCTAAGTGTAAAATATTCTTAGAATTTCAGACGCTTAATTTTTTATGAACTTTTTTGAATTTAGTCTATTGCTCTTTTGGTAATGTCCCCAAAAGCATCGATTCGTCTGTCTCTGAAAAACGGCCAATTCTGACGTACGTTTTCTTGTAAATCCAAATCAACTTCTGCAATTAGTATTTCTTCTTTATCGTGTGAAGCTTGTGCTAAAATTTCGCCTTGTGGTCCTGCAATAAATGATGAACCCCAGAATTCAATTCCAGCTGTTCCTTCGATGTATTGTTCCAAACCAATACGGTTGGCTGCTGCTACATAAACACCATTGGCTACCGCGTGACCTTTCATCACATTCATCCAAGCACCGTGTTGGTTTTCGCCATATTGTTCTTTTTCTAAAGGATGCCATCCAATTGCGGTTGGGTAAAACAATACTTCAGCTCCTTGCAAAGCAGTTAGTCTCGCTCCTTCTGGATACCATTGGTCCCAACAAATTAATGTTCCTATTTTTCCTTTTTGTGTAGGGAAAGCTTTGAAACCAATATCGCCAGGTGTAAAGTAGAATTTTTCATAGAAATGTGGATCGTCTGGAATGTGCATTTTGCGATACAATCCTGCTTCGGTTCCATCGGTATCAATAATATAAGCGCTGTTGTGGTAAATTCCAGCCATTCTTTTTTCGAAAAAAGGAACAATGATTACCACGCCTAATTCTTTGGCTAATGCCGAAAAAGCAATAAATGAAGTGCTGTACAATGGTTCTGCTAAGGCAAAATTATCCACGTCTTCACTCTGACAAAAATAATGACTGCTATATAATTCTGGTAACGAAATAACCTCTGCACCTTGTTTTGCAGCTTCTCGAACCCAATGTAAACATTTTTTTAAGTTGTTTTCAGCAACATCGTTGAGGTTTAATTGGATAACCGCTATTTTATATTTTTTATTAGGCATAACTTAAAATTTAGAGTGCAAAAGTAGTTATTTTTTCTAAAGAGTTCTAATGAGAGAAAATGAAAGTTTGGTTTGTAATCAAGCTATCATTGGTTTTGTTGAAGTTCAATTGAAAATAGATTTTACTTTTTATTGAGGATTAAATGTTCCAAAATGCCAAAGTATACCCGAAGGATCGTGTAAAAAACATTCCTTTCCCCAGTCGAGATAGCGAATAGGAACTACTTTTGCAGTAGGATACTTTTCATTTAAATGCAAAGCTTTCAATGATTCCCATAATTCTTCTACATCTTCAACTTCCATAAAAACCATTGTATTCTCAATCCAGTCTTTTACATAAGCATCTTGTAGATAGAAGCCAAAATTAGCAGTACTGAAATAACTCATATTGGTAGAAAGGATACTTTCATTAAAACCTAGCTCTTTATAAAATTGTCTCGATTCTGTGTAGTTTTTTGAGCCTATAAAGGGACGGATGGATTTGGTTTGGAATTGCATTTGTTTGGGTATAATGAATTGATCGTTAAGAATTAAATCTTTTTTGTAAATATTCAATATTGGATTTCATAATTACTTGTAATTGATCCAAATCAATATCGTTGAGTTTATTAACATACAAACAAGCCTTTCCTCTTTTGAATTTACCTAAACTTGTTAAAAGCGGTTCGTGCTCTTCGAGTCCGGTAAAAACATACAGCGAAATTGCAGATTTTCTTGGAGAAAAACCCAACAGAGGCGCAGTTCCCTCGTGTCCACTTTCGTATTTATAGTGATATTTGCCAAAGCCAATAATTGATGCTCCCCACATTGTAGCTTCGCAACCAGAAACAGCCTGCATAATTTCAACTAATTTCAAGCTGTCTTTTTTCTTTTGTTCTGAATCGGCAAATTTTTCAATAAAATCAGCCACACTTTGATCTGTTTCGATAGTTTTTTGTGCCATCTTCTTTAAAATTAGTATAAAAAATAAAGTTAGCTTTTATTTTGTAAATAAAACAAAAGCTAACTTGTAATTAATTGAAAATATGTATGTTATTTATTTTTTACCCAGAATTTTCTTTATGATTGTTACTACGAGTAGTGTAATTCCACCAAATACTAAGCCAAATAAAGGCTCTTTGATGAAGCTAGGAACTTGTGGTAGCACGTGATGTAAATAATCGATTTGATGAGCAAAAATTCCACCAGCAACCATTATTAAAGCAATAGTTCCGATTACGGCTAAACTTTTAATGACTTTAGGTAAAGCGTTTACCAAGAAGCTTCCTGTTTTGGACAAAAAGCCATTCTCTTTGCTACTTAGTTGTATTAGTTTGAATCCCATATCATCCATACGTACAATTAACGCAACAATACCATATACACCGACAGTGGCAATGATAGCAACAATTGAAACTACTGCAATTTGAGTTGAAATTGATTTCTCTAAAACGGTTCCTAAAGCAATAATTACGATCTCAACAGAGAGGATAAAATCTGTAACGATGGCTGCTTTTATTTTTCCTTTTTCTTGCGCTAGAATTTCTTCTTCTGTAAAAGATTGTGTTATTGAAATCTCGGATTTATGATGATGATGCGGAAAGAAATATTCATAAATTTTTTCCGCGCCTTCATAGGCTAAATAAAGACCTCCCAAAACTAAAATTACTTTAATAGCCAAAGGCGAAAAAGCACTAAGTACAAAAGCTATTGGAAGAATGATTAGTTTGTTCAAAAAAGAACCTTTAGTGATGGCCCACAATACTGGAAGTTCTCTTGAAGAAACAAATCCTGAAGCTTTTTCGGCATTAACAGCTAGGTCATCTCCTAAAATTCCAGCTGTTTTTTTGGTCGCAATTTTACTCATTGCTGCCACATCATCCATAATTGCTACGATATCATCTAAAAGTGCAAAAAAACCTGATCCCATATATAATTATTTAGTTTAGTGAAAGTTATAGCTAAAGAGCTAATTTGATTATTGTTTTTTGTCGTTTAATTCAGCTAAACTACTACATTTTTGATTGAATTTCTATTCGATTTTAGATAAAATTCACCTTTTTTTGAAGCATTTTACTTTTTGTTTACAAATGATGAGAAGTATTAGAGCTAATTATCTAGCTAGAAATTATAACAGGGAGAGAATTGATTTTCCTTTCTTTTATAACAACTTTTTGATTATGAATCATTTTTTTAATAAACCTAAAACACAGCAATTTTTCCAGTTTGAGCTTTACCTGTACTTGTTACTATTTTATAAACATAAATACCTACCGAATTGATTTTTAAAATGACTGTATTAGTTTTTGAAAGTAAAGGATAAGTCATCATATTTTGACCATTTAAGCTGTATAAATAAAATATTGATGGATCTTCTTTTTTGGCTTCTACGATTAACTCTTGATTTTTGTTCAATAAAGTAGGATACACAAAAAAGGAATCATTTCCGAGATAGTTAGCGTCAAGAACAGAAGAGCTTATGGTTTTGTCGGTTTGCAAAACGATATTGATTCGATATTTATTATTCCCTTTTGTTGGCATTGGATCTATAAAAAAGAACTCTTTGGAGTTGATATTATCAATTGTTGCGAGGATACTTTCAGTGGTATTGACAACTTTTAGAAGTTCAATTTTTTTAATGTTGTATAAGCTGAAAAGACTTGCTTTTATTTTGATTTTATCTTCTTCAAAAATTTCGGCAAAAGAGAATTCAAAGTAGCAATTTGAATTTGCTGGAAATTGTAAAGTGGCTTCACTTTTTATCCCTTCGTTATTGCCGAAAAGAGGAGTTACAGTAAACGTTTTTTCATTGCTAAAAGTATAGGAAGTATTGGTGGTTTGGGTTTTGAATTGCATTTTATCCCCAATTAATTCATAAAGGTTAAAAGCCACTACACTTTTAGGTTTTTCCCAAGTAATTTCGGTTGTACCATCACAAACCAAAGAGGTATTGATGTTTAAATCATAAGAAATAGTAAACGTTTCAGAGAGGTAATCGACGGATGCGATTCTCATTTTTAATTTTGCTTTACTAAATTTTTGCTCAGATTGAGTAAATGTAAATTGTTTATTATCCAGAGCGATAGTATTGTCAATGATCTCCCAAGTTTGTCCGTCGTCGTAACTAATAGATAATTGCCCAGTTGTTCCCGTAAACGAGGAAGTCCATTTGAAAGGAGATATCGTTCTTCCATCATAGGGGAAATTATCGTTTTGCAAAGGATAATTCCACTCAAAATGGTTGTTTACTTCGTATTCATAAGCAATGCTATAATCTTGAGAAACTGAGGCGAGAGTTTTACTACTGATTTGAATGGTGTACGTTCCCGCTGTAGGGTTTTCTACTACAATTTGTTCTATGTTGTTGATTTTATCTTTTCCTCTTGTTGCGGGTTGTTGTGGGGCCTCAGCATTAAGTATCCAAGGTAAATAAGTTGTGTTGTTTGGAGCAATAAGTTCTAAATCAAGGTCATTAATTAAACTGATATTACTGTTGATCGCTGCGGGTAAATCGTTCCAAACCATCGTTATTTTTAGATTTTTGATGTTATTCGGAATTGTTATAAAATGTGAATTGGTTTGATTTGAAGTCCCGTTAATTATTCTATTTTCGCTTATTGTTTTTAGGGCATTATAGGCGTCAATATTTCCGTAACCGTAATTAAAGTCAGGGCCAATATTCCCAACATCTTTGGCACTATTAATTAAAATGGCTTTGGTTTGTGCATTAGTCAAAGCGATGTTGTTTTTGGATTGATAATGTTGCTTCATAAGCGTTATTACTCCAGTGACTAGCGCTGTAGCGTTAGATGTTCCTTGTGTGCTATAGGCTACCACTTCAGGTTTTACTCGTCCATCGTATGCTGGGCCTTTGGAAGAAAAGGACAAAATTGTTTCATTTTGGTCTATACAACCTACCACGATACTATTTTTGGATTGTTTAAAATTTCCAGTAATAGATTTATAACCTTCGATTCCTTTATTTCCTGACGAAAAGCAGTGAGTAATATTAGGATTGAGGAAGAGTTGTTCATCATAGGCATTGGCTAAAGAACCATAAAAGTTTTCAATTAAGGTGCCATACGAATGATTCTGAGTGGTCGAACCTTGGAATGTACTGATGTCATCAGGAAATATCTTTAAATAATCAGAGGATTGTATTTTTGACTTTGGGGCAACTCCTTTTCCTAAAATCGAACTATTACCTAGGCCAGAAGCTATTGTCGCCATTGAGCTTGCGTGACTTGATACAGAAGTGGACTGTGTAGTTGAAGAAATATGTTTGTTCAATAAATCAATATCATTCAAATCGAAGAAATCATCTTTGATAGATACGATTTGGTTTTCCCCTGTAATTAGCGGGAAAGAAGTATTCGCTTTTGTAATATTATTGATTGTAAAATTTTGATCTACAATTTTGCTTTCTGTTTTAGGTTCAAATGATTCTCGAGTTACTGATACAACACTAGTAAAGGTAATGATTTGTATTATTTTATCACTATTGCTTTTTATACTCACCAATTTATCGTTTATATATTCTATTGGTATAGGAGAAATTGATTTCAAATCGGTCAATAGAGATTGTATATCATCAGTGGCTATTACGTATTGTTCATTTCGCAGGTGCATAGAAAAGTCTACAGGTAGTTTCCAGAGATTATTAGTAGCAATTATCTCTTTCGGTAATCTTTTAGTTGTCTCGCTTTTGTTTTCGATGATACAAAAACTATCGTCTAGTTTTTTTACTACTTTGTATTTGTAGATATTAGCATTTTGCAAAGTTGTGAAATAATATTTTTGACTTCTTTTTTCGTTATTGTATTCTAGATATTGCTTCCATTTATCGAAGTTTTGAGAAAAACAAATCGTTGTAACTAAAAAGAGAAGTAGGCAGGTGCATCGTGTTTTCATGTATTTTTGGGACATTTTACATTTTATTAAATCTAATGAAAACTAAGTAAGGTTTGAGGCTTACAACTTTTATTATACAAAAGGTACTAAGCTAATTTTACTGTATTCTTATATAAAGAGTTACCTTTTTCTGTTTTAATCAAAGTTATTAAAATATTTGTAACATTATACTTATTTAATTTTATTTCAATAACCAACTACAAGTTCCTTAAGGTTATTTCTTTTATGAAAGAAAGATGATTATTCAATTTAATTTTCGTCTCTATTTTTTATAAAAAAATATGTTTTAGTCGATTTTATCTTTAAGATTGATTTTTTTGTGTTTAATGATCTGATTTTTATTTATTTACTCTCAATTGCTGATTTTGCTCATATTTTTATAAAATATCGATAAACATTTACTTAACAAAATCATAATGTTTTGTTAAAATATGATTTTTATAGGTTTAATAATACTAAAAATATCTAAATTTGATATTGATGTTTTGATATAGCCCCTTCAAAATCAAACCATTAACTAACCTAAAAAATATTAACAAATGAGAAAATTAAAAACAATTTTCGCTGTGTCATTAATTGTGGTGACACTATTCTCTTGCAACAAAGAAGATGATACCAATTCATTAAACCAAGAAGCCACTCAAATTTCACCTGAAATATTGGGTAAAATTAGTTCACTATCATTGAACAACAAAGATGTCAAAGTGGTTAAGAACACTAAATTAGACGGAACTACTGAAGATGCCTTTTTAATCGAAGGAGATATTCTTATCACCAAAGCACAATTGGACAAAATGGATCTTCATGGTGGTATAACTACAGAACAGTATCGTACTAATAATTTAGTATCTGCACCAAGAACCATAAGAGTTGTTGGTCTTACTGGTACAGGAACTAGTGCTTTATCTACTAATATGCGTGCTGGATTGCAGGCTGCAATAAATAGATATAATAGTCTAGGATTGTCAATTACTTTTACGCTAACGTTTAGTTCTAGTACTACGGGTGCTAATATTGTAGTAAGAAGACAAACAGGTTCCGCAGGTGGGGTAGCTGGTTTTCCTACAGGAGGATTGCCTTACAACAGTATAACATTATATTCTGGATTGGACACCTATTCTACTGGGGTAAATGCACACGTTTCTGCGCATGAAATTGGGCATTGTATAGGTTTACGCCATACCGATTGGTTTAGTCGTCAGAGTTGTGGATCTAATCAGAGTGAAGGAACTGCAGGTGTTGGTGCCGTTTTAATTCCTGGAACTCCTTCTGGTTATGATGCTACGTCTTACATGAGAGCTTGTTTTAGCGGAAGCGAAACAGGAGCGTTCAACAGTAACGACATAACTGCTCTTAATTATTTATATTAGATTTTGATTGGGGGCTATATTAAAATTAGGAAAGGCTGTCTACATTTTAGAGACAGCCTTTTTTTTATTTGAATCTAAATAAGAATTACAATTTTTCATCAGCAGCACCAACTTCCTTGATTTGATCTAAGATGTTGGTTTGATTAGGGGAAATGTAATTTTTAGTTTCAATAGAAGTTTCTTTTTTGAAAAGAAGATCTAAGGCATTGTATAATTTTAATAAAACGTCTCGGTCTTGTTTATCGATTTCCACCGCACTATTAAAATTAAAGACGTAATTATTGGAATTACGAACTTCTACTTTAATCGTTTTCGGGGTGATTTTAAATTTAACAATATCCATTATTAGTACTCTGTGTTATAAATAGAAAATATAAAAAACTACATTTCTTTAAAAGAAAAAGCAAAAATACATGAATTTAAGTAGATTTTTGAATTCTTGTGTTTTGAATTACAAAAAAACACCAATCTTTCGACTGGTGCTGTTTAAAATGTTTTCAGAGTTATCCTAAAAGGTTTTAATTGTAAAATCAAGTTTATTATACCAATTCACTTTGATTTCTAAAAACGAGTTGGTTATCGAAGGCGTCGATCAAAACGATGCTATCGGTGGTGATTTTACCAGACAGAATTTCTTTCGATAATTCGTTGAGTACTTCGCGTTGAATGACACGTTTTACGGGTCTGGCTCCAAATTGAGGATCGTATCCTTTTTGAGATAAGTAGCTTATCGCTTCGGGAGTTGCGTCCATGGTGATGCCTTGTTGTGCCAACATTTTAGTCACGCTTTTCAATTGTAAGCCTACAATTTGAGCAATATTGGCGTTGGTCAGCGGGGTAAACATCACGATTTCGTCAATACGGTTGATGAACTCAGGACGAACGGTTTGTTTTAGTAAACCTAACACTTCTACTTTGGCAGCTTCGGTTGCGGCTTCTACACTACCTTTTAAATTCTCGAATTTATCTTGAATAATTTGGCTTCCCATATTCGAGGTCATGATGATAATCGTGTTTTTGAAATCGGCCAAGCGTCCTTTATTGTCTGTTAATCGACCTTCGTCCAGCACTTGAAGCAAGATATTAAACGTGTCAGGATGTGCTTTTTCGATTTCGTCTAGTAGAATTACAGAATATGGTTTTCTTCGCACGGCCTCGGTCAATTGTCCACCTTCGTCATAACCCACGTAACCCGGAGGCGCTCCAACCAATCGGCTCACGCTGTGGCGTTCTTGGTATTCGCTCATGTCGATTCGGGTCATGGCATTTTCATCGTCGAATAGATATTCGGCTAAGGCTTTGGCCAACTCAGTTTTACCCACACCGGTAGTTCCTAAGAAAAGGAAGGTTCCCACAGGTTTTTTCATATCCTGTAAGCCCGCACGACTTCTGCGAACAGCGTCGCTCACCGCCTCGATAGCCTCTTCTTGTCCTATGACACGTTTGTGAAGTTCATCCTCTAATTTTAATAGTTTTTCGCGTTCTCCTTGTAGCATTTTCATGACTGGAATTCCGGTCCATTTGGCTACGACTTCGGCAATATCCTCTCGAGTTACTTCTTCTTTAATCAAAGAAGTTCCGGATTGATTTTCCTGTAATTGATGCGTTAGCTTTGCCAATTTTTCTTGTGCCTCTTTGATTTTACCGTAACGAATTTCGGCTACTTTTCCGTAATCGCCTTCACGTTCGGCGCGTTCGGCTTCGTGTTTGAAGTTTTCGATTTCGGTTTTTACTAACTGAATATTGTCTACCACATCTTTTTCAGATTTCCATTTGGCATAAATTTCGTTGCGGTTTTCTTTTAAATTGGCTAAGTCCAATCCTAAAACTTTTAGCTTGCTTTCGTCTTTTTCGCGTTTTATCGCTTCGATTTCAATTTCTAGCTGCATGATTTTTCGATCGAGTACGTCGAGCTCTTCGGGTTTGGAGTTGATTTCCATGCGCAACTTAGAAGCCGCTTCGTCCATCAAATCGATAGCCTTGTCTGGTAAGAATCGATTGGTAATATATCGTTGCGACAACTCTACCGAAGCGATGATGGCTTCATCTTTGATTTGTACTTGGTGGTGTGTTTCGTATTTTTCTTTGATTCCACGCAAAATTGAAATGGCGCTCTCGGTATCGGGTTCTTCTACCATTACTTTTTGGAAACGACGTTCTAATGCTTTGTCTTTTTCAAAGTATTTTTGGTATTCGTCCAAAGTGGTTGCCCCAATCGCACGCAATTCTCCACGTGCCAAAGCTGGTTTCAAGATATTGGCAGCATCCATAGCACCTTCGCCACCACCAGCTCCTACCAGCGTGTGAATTTCATCTATGAATAACACAATATCTCCTTCAGAAGCAATGACTTCTTTGACTACCGATTTCAAACGCTCTTCGAATTCTCCTTTGTATTTGGCACCAGCGATTAGCGCGCCCATGTCTAGAGAAAAAACAATTTTGTCTTTTAAGTTTTCTGGAACATCACCAGCTACGATTCGGTGCGCTAAACCTTCGGCAATGGCGGTTTTCCCCACACCAGGTTCTCCCACTAGCATTGGATTGTTCTTGGTTCTACGAGTTAAAATTTGAAGGACACGACGAATTTCTTCATCGCGACCAATCACGGGATCTAATTTGCCGTTTTTGGCTAATTCGTTGAGGTTTTTGGCAAATTTATTCAAGGAATTATAGTTTTCTTCTGCAGATGCTGAGGTTACACGTTCCCCTTTGCGTAATTCTTCTATGGCAGCTTTTAGTACTTTTTCTGTTACCCCTTGATCTTTTAGGATTTGGGCAACTTTACTTTTAGAGCCAAAAATAGCCAGTATTAAATGCTCAATACTAACGAATTCATCATTCATTTTTTTGGCAATAATTTCGGCTTCGTTGAGCGCTGTGTTCGCACTTCTAGATAATTGTATTTCGCCACCCGTTACTTTAGGGAAATTTTGAATTTGACTATCTAAAATTTGAAGAAACAAAGGCACGTTAACGTTTAGTTTTTTCAATAGAAATGGCGCTACATTCTCGTCTACTTCAAAAATAGCTTTAAAGAGATGTTCGTTTTCTATTTGTTGTTGTCCTAGGCTTTGCACCAATTGTTGGGAGTGCTGAATGGCCTCTTGGGATTTAATGGTAAATTTGTTACTATTCATGATTGTTAGATTTGATGATTATTGTTCGTTGTAAATGTTTATTTTTGTTGAGAAAGCGTCAAAGGGTATTCCATTATAAATTTACGGACATTTTGACTGTTTATTTTTGAATTTGAGTATTATTTAACGACAAAAAGACATAAAAAGAGACAAAATGAGCCTATTTAATTCCTTATTTGGTAGTTCAGAAGAAAAAAAAGAGTCGGTTAGTAAAGTCAATTGGATTCCGTTGCAATTGATGGGACAATTAGACGAATTAACAGCACTTTCTAATGAAAAGCCCGTATTTATTTTCAAACATAGTACTCGCTGTAGTATTAGTCGATTTGCCTTGAAGCAATTTGAAAACGAATTTGATTTACACGATGTTATGGATGCTTATTTCTTGGATTTGATTACTTACCGTGAGACTTCGAATGAAATTGCTACTCGTTTTGGCGTGCAACATCAATCGCCTCAATTGATTTTGATAAAGGAAGGAAAAGCCATTTATGATGCCTCACATAGTGATATTGAAGCTAGTGTTTTGAAAGAATACGTTTAATTTCTTTCTTGGATAATAAGTTATACTACTATTCACTAGACTGAAAAGTATTAGATTTGAACATCAAAATAAATATATGACGACTATTGAAATAACAAAAGTAAAGCCTAATGAAATTGTTCCATTGCAAAAAATAGGGAGACAGACTTTTCAGGAGACTTTTTCTGATTCCAATTCTGAGGAAAACATGAAAAACTACTTGGAAGAAGGTTTTTCTGTCGAAAAGCTTACTTTAGAGTTACATAATAAAGATTCTGAGTTCTATTTTGCAACCCATGACAATGAAATCATTGGGTATTTGAAAATCAATTTTGGTGATGCTCAAACGGAGTTGAAAGATAGCAAAGCGCTTGAAATCGAACGTATTTATGTTGTAAATGCCTTTCACGGGAAGCGTGTGGGACAATTGCTTTATGATAAAGCCATAACTATTGCTAAAGAAAAAGGCGTTGAGTATGTGTGGTTAGGTGTTTGGGAAGAAAATGTGAGAGCCATTCGTTTTTATACAAAAAATGGGTTTGTTCCCTTTGACAAGCACATTTTTAAGTTAGGAGATGATGAGCAGACCGATATTATGATGCGATTAAAATTGAATAATTAACAAAAAAGCACTCTTTTTTATTTTTTAAAAGAGTGCTTTTTTTATTTAAAAACTTCCAGAAGCGCCACCGCCACTATAATCCCCACCACCAAATTTCAAGGACGATTCCTCTATTTTGGTTTCTGGTTTTATGCCAAAGGCTGCAACAGCTACCAAGGCTTCTGCGTTTATGAGATCCTTCTTTTGAGTTAATTTATCCACCTCAAAAGTGATTCCGCTAATTTTGTTTTTTAATTTCTTAATCGAAAAAGAGGCTATACTAAAAAGTAAAATTCCTCCCAATGTAATTGCAATTTCAATTGGCAGTAGTGAATGATAATATCGAATCGTAAAAATTGAAAAGGCAACGCAAAACACACCAATCCATAATACGATCTTATCCTTCGTTTTTAGAGCTAGTACCAAGTAAAGAACTGGAATTGCAATGGTAAAAAAGTAAAAGAAAAAGGCAAATGGAATGTCTTGGTCTGGTTCTAGATATACTCCGAGTAATTGAGAAGAGAGTTCTCTTACTACTAAATAATTGCAAGAAAGGTAGACTAGAATTAAGCAAAAGCTATTAGCTAGTACTAATCCTTTATGATAAAATAAGTGTTGTAAATGCGCTAATTTTCTTTTAGTAAATAAATAAAATAATATGCCAAATAGCAGAGTAGCAAATGGTAAAATGGTTTTGCCAATGGTTCCTATTTCTAATAAAGCATAGAAAAAAGTGGCACTTGAAGCGAAACAAAAGGTGAGAAGGGATAGAAGGTGTAAGAATCTTTTATACAGTAAAAAAGAAGCTATAGCCACAAAAATTGCAATAACTAATTCAAATTGATCTGAAGTGATTCCGATGGCAATGGCGAGATTTAAAATACTTCCTAAAATAAACGCGTCGTCAATACCATAATTTTTGTAGTTTTCTCGAGCCAAAAACTCAGCAGCAATCCATCCTATTATTGCAAAAAGATAAAAACAAAAGTTGAAATAGAATTCTCCAATTTGTACTCCAATGATTGAGATGGTGCCACAAATTGAAGCATAAAGCAAGCTTCCAAGGATGAAAAAAGCTAAGCGAAGAAGTAGGTTATTTTGTGACTTAAAAACAGGTAAATTGTTCTTTATGCAATCGGCTTGTTCTTGAGTGATAAAATCAGCATTCAAAAAAGTATCAGTTTCCTCAATTAAAACAATATTCGTCAATTTATTTTCGTCGTAAGCTCTCATTTTTAATTGTTTTTTTGTTGGTTGAACTTTTTTACCGATTGTATGAATAAAATGATAGAGCCTATGAAGTAAGCAGGAAGCAAATACATCAAAAGCTCCCAAAACCCATTAAAATCAATTACGTCAATTACTTTGAATAAAAGTACATTCAAGCCAACATAACCGTAAAGTAAAGCAAATACAAAAAGTGAAACGGCATTATGTTCTTTACTCATTTTGTAAAAATAATAAGAAGCTCCTCCTAAAAGCAAGGCAAATAGAAAATATAATGGAACTTCTTTTTCTGAAATTTTGCTAATTGTGGCAATACAAATTAGATGTAGCGCAAAAGTCAGATACAGTAAATTAAAATGTATTTTCAATTTGCTTTTTGAACTGTACATAGTCCATAAAATGAGCAATAACCCTAGTCCTATGGCAGAAAATGCGAGCGTATCATTGGAATAAAATTCGGTATCAAGGACTTTCTGTGGAGTTACAGTCAGACCGATACACGCTGCTAGACCAGAAACGGCAATACTAAGAACACTTTTGTTATCAAAATAATAGGCATAACAAAAACTAATAATTGTAGGAACAAGCGTGGCTATTCCATAATTTTCACCAAAGAGTGTATATTGAAATTGTAGATACCCGATGAAAATACAACTTAGAATAGCAATGAGTAGCACTAAATAGTCATAGATTGTATTATCAAAGGCAACTTCTTCTTTATGAAATCCTTTTGCTTTTTTGAAACAAAAATAAAGACTAACGGCAATTAGCAAAAAAAGACAGACAATTATCACATCGTGACCAATTGAGTCAATGTTTTGATAGATTAAAATTCCTATTCCTGAAGTAAAGAGAAGCACGGATAAATAAAGTAAAAGTCTTAATTCCGTGTGCAAAGAAAAAACACCTAGTTTTTGATACTCTTCAATGGTATCTAGTTGTTTGTCGGTCATAAAACCTTTTTCTAGCAATGCAGTAGCAATTTTACTCTTGTAAGTATTTGTTTTCATAATTTGGATTCTGGCTCAATCAAAAATAAGACTTTTGTTTTGATGTCACATTAAAAGTCTTCTTATTCTTCTTTTATTTTACAAAGTGCCAAAAAAAAGCCGTTCCAACAGAAAGTTGAACGGCTTTAGCTATTAGTATATTTTTTAATAAGTTTTTTGCATTTTTTCTTTTATTTCATCCAAACACAAATTATTGATACTTCCTTCGTGTGTGTGTTGGGTAGCTTTTGGTGATTGGTAGGTGCCATTTTCTAATTGTTCTGCTACCGCTTTGTAGGCGTCTCTAAAAGGCATTCCAGCTACTACCATTTCGTTTAAAGTATCTACGGTAAATAGATAATTGTATTTTGGATCGGCTAGAATGTTGTCTTTTACCTTAATGTCTTTGATGGAAAAAATAGCAATGTCCAAACAAGCTTTTAGATTTTGTATGGCAGTTTTTTTAATTTTGATCAAAGTTTATTTTTAAAGTGATTTTAGAATTTGATAGCATTAAATTTTTCTTTGCTAGTAAGTAAATTTTGTGTGAGAAATTAAAGATGTTATATGTTTTTTAGAATTTAGGTTATTTACTAGTACTGGATTGTTTTAATAAAATTTAAATTTTATTTTTGAAATGTTAAAGTCATTTTTTTCAAGACATATTTATTAAACACATATGAAATATTTTTTTTCGTTTACCCTAATCTTATGGAGTTGTTTTTTAATTGGACAAAATAAAATTCCAAACTATGAGATAGGCCATTTTGTTGATATGAACAAACAACTTATAAAAGGCTACTATGATTTTGATTATGAACCTGAAAAAGGACTTGATGTATCCTATGTGATAGGAGATAATTTTTCCAATGGTTACTATTTCGATAATAAAGGATTGAAAATAAGAGGGTTGTTGAAATATTCTATACAGGATAGGGCTCTAAAGTTTAAGCTTTCTAAGGACGATATCGAAAAATCAATAGTGGCAGATGAATGTAATGGTTACGTCATAGGTGTGGATTCATTTTCTGTAGTGAAAAATGTTGATATTATTGGGTTGTTTGGAGATTCTCCTTCGAAAAAAGGTGAGTTTGCTGAATTTATGAGTAAAGTTGATGGTATCTCTTTTTATAAATTTATTGCATTAGGAGCACAAGGAAGTTATGTAAAGTATGTTGTGAAGGCAAGTGATTCGTCAGATTATTTAACTTTTCCTTCTGGTTCCGGTAAATTTAAAAAAATGGCAATTGAAATTTTCGGATCAGACTCTACTCTTAAAACTGATATTGAAAAAGGTAAATATGAAGTTAAAGATGTCCCTTCTTTGATAAAGATTTTTAAGTACAGAAAACGATTTGAACAAAAACAACCTATTCTTTACAATGCATCTTGGGATGAAACAGATAATCCTAAGGAAAGTAATTATTATGCGAAAATTGAATCGGTTAAAGATTCTGTTTTTCACTTAAGTTATTTTTTTAATAATAATGTGAAAATATATGAGGGAGATTTTACTTCTTTTTATCCCCATCGAAAAAAAGGAACTTTTATTTTTTATTATCCAAATGGGAAAGTCAGAAAAAAAGTGAATTATTCAAGCAATAAACCAAAAAATGAAATTGAATATTTTTCTAATGAAAAAATACATAGAATTAGTAAAACTTTGTTTGAAGATAAAAGAATGATTTACGATCAAGTTCTTAATGAAGAAGGAATAACTATTCTCGATTCGAATGGTAATGGTAAAGAAGTTATATTCGATTCAATTCAGGGTAGAGAAATTACGTATGAATATAAAAAACATTTTTTGGAAAACATTTTTTATATTGACACAAATGGAGATAAAATTTATCAATTTTGTCAGAAGAATGCAAAATTGAAAGATTTAAAAGATTTACAAAAATTAATCAAAAACAATTTTAAATATCCAGTCGAATCTATTGATAAATACAATCATGGATATGTTTTGGTTAAATGTATTATAGAGCCCACAGGATTGGTTTCGGAAGTTAAGATTATAAAAGGTGTTGATGTTACTTGTGATGAGACTATAATAGATTTTTTATCATGTTTGAAAACTCAGTCTTATTGTAGTCCTGGAAAAGTAGATGGTGTAAATGTGAAGCAAGAAATTATTATTCCAATTGATTTTTCAATAAATGGATTTTCAGTCTATAAAGGACATTATTATAATTTTTGGCAGAACAACCATTGGATGTTCCAACAACAAATGATGATGAATCAGCAATGGATGAATCAACAAATGTCCAGAGTACCAACTGGTAGGTTTTAAAATTAATAGGAAACAATTTTATACAAAAAAACCTCATTTAAATTCTTAAACGAGGTTTTTTTTGTATTCTATTATTTTTATTAAAAAGTGTTTTCCATTTTTTCTTTGATCTCCTTTAAACACAAATTATTGATACTTCCTTCATGCGTATGCTGGGTAGCTTTTGGTGATTCGTAAGTACCATTTTCTAATTGTTCTGCCACAGCTTTGTAGGCATCTCTAAATGGCATTCCGGCAACGACCATTTCGTTTAAAGTATCAACGGTAAATAGGTAATTGTATTTTGGATCGGTAAGAATGTTGTCTTTTACTTTAATGTCTTTGATGGAAAAAATGGCAATATCCAAACACGCTTTTAGATTTTGGATTGCGGGAAATAATCCTTCTTTCAGTAATTGAAATTCACGATGATAGCCACTAGGAAGGTTGTTTGTGATTAAAGTGATTTCATAAGGCAAAGCTTGAATTTTATTGCATTTCCCACGGATCAATTCAAAAACATCTGGATTCTTTTTGTGAGGCATAATACTCGACCCAGTAGTTAAATGCGCTGGTAAACTAATAAAATCGAAGTTTTGGCTCATATATAGACACACGTCCATTGAGAATTTTGCCAAAGTCGCAGCCACGCTACTCATAGCAAAAGCGACTGTTTTTTCAGATTTTCCACGACTCATTTGTGCTGCAACCGAATTGAATTTTAAAGTGGCAAAGCCTAATTCCTGAGTAGTAAAGGTTCGGTTGATGGGGAAGGAACTACCATAACCTGCAGCAGAACCTAATGGATTTTGATCTACCACTTTCAAGGCGGCATTCAACATCGTGATATCGTCTATCAAGGTTTCGGCATAAGCAGAAAACCACATTCCAAAGGATGATGGCATAGCAATTTGTAAATGCGTATAGCCAGGTAACAGTACATTTTCATACTGCTCAGCGGATTCCATCAACAAATCGAATAGCGTTTTTACTTGCTCTTTGAGTGCAATAACAACGTCTTTCAAATATAAATTGACATCCACTAACACTTGGTCGTTTCGAGAACGTGCCGTGTGTATTTTTTTACCAGCGTCGCCTAGTTTTTCGGTCAATAAGTATTCGATTTTGGAATGTACGTCTTCAAAGCTGTCTTCGATTTCGAAATCTCCTTTTTCGATAGCTGTGATTATCTCTTGTAAGGCCAAAACTAAATCATCAGCTTCTGTTGCATTCAATAATCCTATTTGAGCCAACATTTTAGCGTGAGCGATAGAACCTAAAGCATCGTATTTGGCCAAAACCAAATCGAGTTCACGGTCATTTCCTACCGTAAAATGTTCGATTTGTTTGTCGGTTGGTATTCCTTTTTCCCAGAGTTTCATATTTTTTTATTTTTCACAAAGCACTACAAAAGTGAATAGAGTTTCGCAAAGTGTCTTTATTAGATTTAATTTCTCGTTTTATTTTATTCCTAGCCCCGATAGTAGTGAAAATCCTTTTATGGCGGGGTTCGCCATAAAAGATTGTAACGGATAGCGGGATTAGCTCCTAAAAAAATCTGTCAATATTTTAATGTACAATTCAATTCCTTCTTCGATTTCATTGATGTAAATAAATTCATCTGCCGAGTGTGACCGCAGGGTTTCACCTGGACCAAGTTTTAGCGACTGGCAACTCAACACCGATTGGTCCGAAAGCGTAGGAGAGCCATAGGTGGTGCGGCCTAACGCGATTCCTGCTTGTACTAATCCGTGTGAAAGAGGAATAGAAGAAGCATTGAGATGCATAGAACGCGGTGTAATCTCAGCTTTCACTAGTTGACGAACCGTGTCTAATATTTCTGCATTGCTATAACAATCATTTACTCGAATATCGACTACCAAATGGCATTCAGCAGGTACTACGTTGTGTTGTTTTCCTGCGTTGATTTGGGTTACTGTCATTTTTACAGGCCCTAAAACTTCTGATATTTTTTCGAATTGGTAACTGTTAAACCAACTGATGATAGGCATTGCATTGTAAATAGGATTGTCAGGATTATGATGCGCTGCGTGGCTTGCGGTTCCTTTTACAACCACGTCCAAAACCAAAAGGCCTTTTTCGGCAATGGCCAGTTGCATTAAGGTAGGTTCGCCCACAATGGCGCAATCAATTTCTGGCAAATGTTTTAGTACGCTATTCAGCCCGTTTTTGCCACTGCTTTCTTCTTCTGCAGAAGCGACCATAACCAAATTGTAAGGCAAATTTTCTTGCCCATAAAAATGAACAAAAGTGGCCAATAAAGCCACTAAACAACCTCCAGCATCGTTACTGCCGAGACCAAATAATTTCCCGTCTTTTTCTATAGGCTCAAAAGGGTCGTTGGTATAGCCTTGGTTGGGTTTTACCGTATCGTGATGCGAGTTCAGTAAAAGGGTAGGTTTAGCCGCATCAAAATGTTGATTATACGCCCAAATATTATTGTTTTCCCGCTCAAAAGGGATGTTATTTTGCTGGAACCATTGTTCTATTAAAAGCGCTGTTTGTTCCTCTTCACTAGAAAAGGAAGGAGTCGCAATCATTGCTTTTAGTAAGGCGATGGCTTCTTGTGTAAGGGTTGTTATGGTTTTCAAAATTTTTAATTTAACCCTTTCAAAGTTCTGAATTCTAAAAGGGTTGTTAGTAATCTATAATGTTATACTCGTACAAAGTGCGTTGTTGTCTTTCAATAGTTTGTGATGTCCAATTTTTATTTTATGAACGCCTTTGGACAAGCTGTTAAAGCAATTGTCGAGTTTTGGAATCATCCCTGAATGTATGGCGCCTTCTGTTTTTAATTGGTCGTACAGTTCTTTATTGATGTTTTCAATGACAGAAGTGTCATCTTCTGCATCATACAAAACCCCTGATTTTTCGAAGCAATACGTCAAAGTTACTTCAAATACTTCCGACAAAGCAATGGCTAATTCACTGGCAATTGTATCAGCGTTTGTGTTTAATAATTGTCCTTGTTTATCGTGAGTAATAGCGCAAAAAACCGGTGTTATCTCGTTTTCAATCAATGTTTCTAGCAGCGAGGTGTTTACTTTTTGTACATCGCCCACAAAACCGTAATCAATCGTGGGATGATTTCTTTTGGTAGACTGAATCAAATTACCATCCGCTCCAGAAAAACCCATTGCATTAGTTCCATTTGCGTGCAATTGTGCTACGATGTTTTTGTTGATTTCACCCGCATAAATCATCACCACAACGTCTAGCATAGGTTGGTCGGTGATGCGTCTTCCATCAATCATTTGAGGGACTAAACCAATACTTTTTGCCATTTTGGTAGCTGATTTTCCTCCGCCGTGCACCAACACTTTATAGCCTTCTATTTTTGAAAAATCGGCAATAAATTGTTGTAGTTCGGCTGGATTATCGATGATATTTCCACCAATTTTTACTATTGTTAGTTGTTCCATTCTTTTGAATTAATACTCTAAACTTTTGGTTTTATTAGGTAATCTTTTCAGTATTTTTTGTAAAACCAATTGTGCCGAATAGGTCCTGTTATGGGCTTGCTGAATCACAATGGAGTTTTCGCTATCAATCACTTCATCGGCTACAATCACATTGCGACGCACTGGAAGACAATGCATAAATTTGGCATTGTTCGTCAATTTCATTTTATCGGCAGTAACGGTCCAATTTTCGTCTGTATTCGTCACTTTTCCGTAGTCGTTGTAATTGCTCCAGTTTTTAGCATAAATAAAATCAGCATTTTCAAAAGCTTTGTCCTGATTGTATTCAATTACCGAATCCTTGGTGATTTCAGGATTCAATTCATAACCTACTGGATGCGTAATTACAAAATCCATATCTCTTTGCAGTTGCATCATTTCTACAAACGAATTGGCAACGGCCTGAGGTAATGCTTTGGGATGAGGTGCCCAAGTCAGTACTACTTTAGGTTTGTGTTTGGTTTTGAATTCGGCCATTGTAATTGCATCGGCCAAGGATTGTAGCGGATGCCCCGTAGCACTTTCCATATTAACAATTGGCACAGTGGCGTACTTTACAAAACCACTCAACACCGTTTCTGCATTATCTTTTTCTTTATCCGTAAGTCCCGCAAAAGCTCTGATGGCAATAATGTCACAATATTGCGAAACGACTTCGGCGGCTTCTTTGATGTGTTCTGAGGCGCCTTGATTCATAATTGTGCCGTCTTCGAACTCCAAAGTCCATCCTTCGGCTCCAAAGTTCATTACCATCACATTCATTCCTAAATTGATGGCTGCTTTTTGAGTACTCAAACGCGTTCTCAAACTTGGATTGAAAAAGAGCATAACCAATGTTTTGTCTTTACCCAATCTTTGATTTTTTAAAGGGTCTTTCTTTATTTTAAGGGCTTGTTTTACCCATTTCTTTAGGGAATCGATTTCTTTTATTGAGGTGTAATTCATAGCTTTATCTTTATTAGAATGCTGAATAAGCGGATTTTTAGTTTGTGATTTTTAGTGGCTCTAAGTTAAATAATTTTAGTAAAAGGGATTTCATTCCGCAGCGCTTTCCGCATAAAATCATCCTCTAGGCCATTCACAATCCAAGTCTCAATATTGGCTTTTTTGGCAATTGCTGCCGATTCTATTTTAGATTGCATACCACCAGTTCCGTGAGACGATTTTGTGTCACCTATTTCTTTTTGTAACAATGACAAATCCGTTACTAGTTCAATCGTTGATGGAAGTGCATCGTTGATAGAAGCTTTGGTGTAAATACCATTGGTGTTGGTAGCAATAATCAAAATATCGACATCTAACAATACGGCTGCTAAAGCGGCTAATTTATCGTTGTCCCCAAACTTGATTTCGTCTGTCGCCACCGTGTCATTTTCATTGATGATGGGGATGTAATTGTTTTTAACCAACACATTGATGGTGTTCACGATATTGACTTTGGATTGTTCTTTCTCAAAATCAGAATAGGAGAGTAGGCATTGTGAAATATGCAATCCTAAATCACTGAAATTTTCGTGGTAAATACGCATCAAATGGGGTTGTCCAATGGATGCAAGGGCTTGTTTAACAAAGACTTCTTGGTCATTATTGTCAAGTTTAACAAACTGTTTGGCAGCGGCAATCGCCCCAGAACTCACAATAATGAATTCGTATTGGTCTTGTAGCGCGGCAATTTGCATTCCAATATCCTCAATCTTTCCTCTCGAGATATGATTGGTTTCCTTGGTTAAGGTATTGCTGCCTAATTTTAATAATATTCTTTTTTTTGTCATTTTTTTTAACCGCAAAGGGCGCAATTTTTTTATAATTGGAACGATTAAAACGCAACGTTCGCAAATCTTTCGTCTAAAATCTATAATCTCAATTCTGCCATCTTATCTGACTTGTCCTTCTCCGTAAACATACCATTTGTTGGTGACCAAATGTTGTAAACCAATAGGACCGCGTTGGTGTAATTTGTCTGTGCTGATAGCGAGTTCTCCACCTAAACCAAATTGCCCTCCATCGGTAAAACGAGTCGAAGCATTATGATAAACGGATGAAGCATCAACGTTATCCATAAATTCTTGGGCTGTGGTTTCACTTTCGGTGATGATAGCAGCTGAGTGACCTCCGCAATAGGTATTGATTTTGGCTATAGCTTCTTGATTTGAAGAAACAGTACCAATTACAATCTTGTAATCCAAAAATTCTTCATACCAAATGTCATCTGAATCAATTGGTGGAATTTGAGTTGCTTTGGCAATTGTGGCATCTCCCAAAACAGTCACTTTTCGTTCCTGCAAAGCACGAATTAATTGGTTAGAAAAGACTTCCCAATTCGGTAAATTTATATCAATTATTACTTTATCTAAAGCATTACAAACTGATATATTTGAGGTTTTTGCGTTTATAATTATTGCCATTGCTTTATCTAAGTCAGCATTAGCGCTTACGTACACAAAATTATTTCCACGACCACTTACAATCACTGGACAGGTTGCGTGTTTTTTGGTGAATTCAATTAATTTTTCTCCTCCACGAGGCACAATCAAATCAACCTTTTGAGTTGGTTTTTCCAAAAAAGCTTGGGTTTGTACTCTATCGTAATTCAAGTATTCCACCCAATCCGTTGCTACACCATTGCTTTCTAAGGCCTGATGCCAAAGGCTTACAATCTTTTGGTTAGAAAGTAATGACTCTTTGCCGCCTTTTAAAAGAATTTTATTTCCGGATTTAAAAGCAATACCACCCGCTTCAACTGTTACATCAGGTCGAGACTCATAAATAATTAAAATAGTGCCAAATGCAGCCGTTTTGTTGTAGATTTTGAGGCCATTATCGTGAACAAATTCAAAACGAATTTTACCCACAGGGTCTTCTTGACTGGCCAATTGTTGCAAGGACAAAATCATACCGTCAATCTTGGCATCATCGACCAACAAACGTTTTTCCATTGCCAAATCTTCTCCGGAATAATTGGCTAAATCTTGTTGGTTACTACTTTTCAAAGCCGTTCGTTCCTGCTCTAGCAAAGCCGCCATCGTGGTTAAAACGGCGTTTCTCTTTTCGATGGTTAGTAGTGTATTCATAGTTTTTGGTTAGTTAATTTTTTGGGCGTGCCCCTCCCAAAAAAGGTCGGGTCGGGCTATCCGTTCCCGCTTCCCGATGAAAAATCGGGAGAGCTCCACTGCTCTCCCTCACGCATCGGACTGGCAAGGAATACTCACGCAGTTTCTTATTTCAATTCAGCCAACGACTCTTTCAAAGCAACGATAAAGGTATCAATTGCTGCTTTGGTAATGGTCAAAGGCGGTAAAATTCTCAACAGGTTTTTATTGTTGGCACTTCCTGTGAAAATATGTTTTTCCACAATCATTTTCTTGCGTAAAGCACTCACATCAAAATCAAATTCTACGCCCAGCATCAATCCTTTTCCTTTTACTTTGATGATTTCAGGCACTTGTTGGATGGCTTTCATAAAGTACTCGCTAACGGCATTCACATTATCCATTAACTTTTCGCTCTTGATAACATCCAAAACGGCAATTCCAGCGGCACAAGCCAAATGACTTCCGCCAAAAGTAGTGCCTAGTAAGCCATAACTCGCTTTGAAATGTGGAGCAATCAAAATTCCTCCAATTGGGAAACCGTTGCCCATTCCTTTTGCCAAACAAATGATATCCGCTTTGATGTTATGGTACTGATGCGCAAAAAACTTCCCGCTTCTTCCATAACCCGATTGTACTTCGTCTAGAATCAAAACGGCTTCGTATTGTTTGCACAGTTTTTCTAAGGCTTGGAAAAATTCAGTAGTGCCTTCATCTAATCCGCCCACACCTTGAATGCCTTCAATAATCACGGTGCACACATCGCCTTTTTGTAATTCGGTTTCCACCAAATCAATTTGGTTCAATGGCAAAAAGGTAACGACTTGTTGGGCGTTAATGGGCGCTACAATTTTTTTGTTATCGGTTACTGCCACTGCTGCCGATGTTCTTCCGTGAAAAGAGTTGTCGAAAGCAATCACTCTCGATTTTCCGTTGTGAAAAGAGGCTAATTTTAGTGCGTTTTCATTGGCTTCGGCTCCTGAGCTGCACAAAAACAAAGCGTAATCATCATAGCCTGATAATTCACCTAGTTTTTGGGCTAATTCTACTTGTAACGGATTTTGGATAGCATTAGAATAGAATCCAATACTGTCCAATTGTTCTTTTACTTTCGCCACATAATGCTGTTGGGTGTGCCCAATGGAGATGACTCCGTGGCCGCTGTATAAATCTAAATATTCTACACCGTTTTCATCCGTAATGGTGCAGTCTACTGCTTTTACAGGCGTGATGTTGTATAATGGGTAAACGTCGAATAGGTTCATTGTTGTTGTAATTTAAAGATTTAAATAATTTAAAAATTTAAAGATTTGTATGTGTTACTGAATGATTTAAACTTTATGGATGTCATAATCCTTAAATTCTTCAATCTTTTAATCTTTCAATTTTTTTTTAAAATCCACTTGGTTTCAAATGCAATCCGGTACTTTCGTCTAGTCCAAAGAGCAAGTTCATATTTTGAATGGCTTGACCTGAGGCGCCTTTGACTAAGTTATCGATAATCGAAGTAATCAATATCCGGTTGCCTTTTTTCATCAAACTAATGATGCATTTATTGGTTTGAACGACTTGTTTTAAATTGATATTGGTTGTGGTTACGGTTACAAACGGTTCGTTTTTGTAAAAGGCCTCATATTTGGCCACAACATCCTCTAAACTTTCCTCACAATGGGTGTAGAAAGTGGCAAAAATTCCTCTTGGGAAATCGCCTCTGTTGGGAATGAAAAGCAATTCGTTTTTGAAATCTTTTTGCAATTGGTGCAAACTTTCGCCTATTTCTCCCAAATGTTGGTGTTCAAAAGCTTTGTAATGCGACATATTGTTGTTTCTCCAACTAAAGTGTGAAGTTTCTGAAAGACTCACTCCAGCTCCCGTACTTCCGGTTGTGGCATTGATGTGCACATCGCTATTGAGTAATTTGGCTTCCGCCAAAGGCAATAAAGCCAATTGAATGGCGGTGGCAAAACAACCCGGATTGGCGATGAATTGCCCGTTTTTAATGGCTTTTTTATTTAATTCTGGTAAGCCGTATATGAATTTTTTACCCTCAAAAATCGAGTCTTTTTCTAACCTAAAATCATTGCCTAAATCAATGATTTTAGTATGGCTGGCAAATTTATTTTCGGTTAAAAAAGCTTTGGATTTGCCGTGACCTAAGCACAGAAAAAGAACGTTTACATTGGGGTTGATGGTATCTGTAAAATTCATTTCGATATCGCCCAACACATCTTGATGCGCAACGGAAAGAGGTTTGCCAGCATTGGTAGTGCTGTATACAAAGTCGAGTTTGGCGTTGGGATGAAACATCAAGATTCTGATGAGTTCGCCAGCCGTATAACCCGAACCGCCAATAATTCCAACATTAATCATAATTTTTATTTTTAAATATGTTGTAAAACTGAATGCGTTTTGTTGCTTTTCCTGCAAGGTCTTTTTTTGACCTTGTAGGTATGTTTTAGGCTATTTAATACCTACAAGGTTTGAAAAAAACCTTGCAGGACAAACCTGAAAATCCTACTATTTCCTCTTTAGCCCCGATAGTAGTGGAAATCTTTTGTTGGCTGGGGTTCAGCCTACAAAGATTGCAGCGGATAGCGGGAACTAATGTCTCCAAAAATGCCTGAACTTTCGCTCCTAATGAATTATTATACTATTCGTAAGTTTCTTGATTCACAGATGAAAATATGTTTTGCGCATTGCCAAGAATTTTGATGAATCCTTTGGCATCGTCAGACGTCCAAGCATTGTTCATTTCACCGTATTGACCGAAGCCGGTGTTCATTAAATCGTTTGCTGATTCGATGCCGTCTAAGCTGAAATGATATGGTTTTAAAGAGACCGTTACAGTTCCATTGACTGTTTTTTGACTGTCTTCTAAGAACGTTTCGATGTTGCGCATCACTGGGTCTAAAAATTGCCCTTCGTGGAATAACATTCCGTACCAATTACCCAGTTGTTCTTTCCAGTATTGTTGCCATTTGCCGAGTGTATGTTTTTCTAACAAATGGTGAGCTTTGATGATGATTAATGGGGCTGCGGCCTCAAAACCAACTCTTCCTTTGATGCCGATAATGGTATCGCCCACGTGGATGTCTCTTCCGATGGCGTAAGCGCTAGCCAATTTTTCTAAGGCCACAATATTATTAGAAGGTTTGTCTGCTTTGCCATTTATCGCAACCAATTCTCCTTTTTGGAATTCTAAAGTTACTTTCTCTTCACCTTCTTTTTGCAATTGCGAAGGGTAAGCCTCGCTTGGCAAAGGTTGTCCTGAAGTTAAGGTTTCTTTTCCGCCCACACTGGTTCCCCAAAGGCCTTTGTTGATAGAATATTGTGCTTTTTCCCAAGAATAATGCACACCATTTTTGGCCAAATAATCTACTTCTTCCTGACGAGATAGTTTTAAATCACGAATAGGAGTAATGATTTCGATTTCGGGAGCGATGGTTTGGAAAATTAAGTCAAAACGAATTTGGTCATTTCCTGCACCGGTGCTTCCGTGTGCGATGGCTGTTGCTCCAACGGATTTGGCATATTTTATGGCTTCGATGGCTTGAAAAACACGCTCGGCACTAACTGATAACGG
Source organism: Flavobacterium polysaccharolyticum (assembly GCF_038739875.1). Taxonomy (NCBI): domain Bacteria; kingdom Pseudomonadati; phylum Bacteroidota; class Flavobacteriia; order Flavobacteriales; family Flavobacteriaceae; genus Flavobacterium; species Flavobacterium polysaccharolyticum. Next base: position 44,056 of record NZ_JBCGDP010000008.1, on the reverse strand, counting down.
ATAGGTGTTGTTTTTTAGGACATTCCCATAAATCAAGTATTTGATGGCTTTGTCGTAATATTTGTCTAAAATGGTAAGGTTGGCGTGTTTGGCGCTTCCTAATTCGTAGGCTCTATCTTCTATGGCTTTTAGTTCTGCTTCATCAAATCCACCTGTGTTAATTAAAACGGTATGTACTTCGAATCCTTTTTCGTTTTTTAAATATTTTAGGCAATACGAAGTGTCTAATCCTCCGCTATAAGCTAATACTACTTTTTTATTTTCCATTGTATATATTTTAATGTTTTGTGTCTGACAAAACGTTGTTTTTTATTTTTTGAACTATTATTTTTTTAAGAAAAGGGCTTGTTTAATCTCTTTTAAACGATTCCAAATCCGGACATTGAACGGGTGTTTGGGGGGATTTTTTTGTTTTTCTTTGGGATCGTACAGCATTCCTGTGCATAAACACATTTTGTAGTCTTTGCTTTTTAGGATTTCAAAATTGGTGCAAGTTTGACAGCCTTTCCAAAAAGTAGGGTCGGTAGTCAATTGAGAAAAAGGAACGGGCTTGTATCCTAAATCGGAATTGATTTTCATTACCGCTAATCCAGTGGTTATACCGAAAACTTTTGCTTCTGGGTATTTTCGTTGAGAATACTCAAAAACGAATGTTTTGATTTTTTTGGCTAATCCTAAATTTCTAAAGTCTGGGTGTACAATCAACCCCGAATGGGCTACAAATTGTCCGTGTTGCCAAGATTCGATATAACAAAAACCTGCAAATTTTCCATCGATTATGGCGATAACCGCATTTTCGGTTTCCATTTTCTTTTGGATGTATTCTGGGGTTCTTTTGGCTATTCCCGTTCCTCTTTGTAAGGCCGAGGTTTCAATTGTATCACAAATTTCTGCTGCAAATGCATAGTGCTCTTTTTGTGCTACTACTATAGAAATATTCATTTCGGAATTCGATTTAGAGGTTAAAAATCGTTTGGTTCTTTTTTTTAAAGCAATCATAGTCAATGAGCTATTAAAAGTAACATGTTTTATCAAATATTTTGTTACAAATACTTGAAATGCTGTTGCTTATAAAATTATATTGAGTTTCAGTCAGATTTGAAACTCCATTAAAAAATGGATTTGATTTCAAAATGGTAAAAATGAAAAAGGATAAAATATAGAAAACACTTTTTTGGAAACTATAGACATAGCATCCGCACTTCGGGAGAAGTGGCAAGTAAATTTATCCGGTAGATAGAAGTTATATGTAAACTTGTATTTTTCATCGATGCAAATTTACGACATAAAATTTTATAAAAAATCAAATTTTACTTAAAATTGTTAAATTTCAACAAAATTTATTTTTTAAAGCAAAAAAAGTGATCTTGAAAGTCAAAATCACTTTTTTTATGGTAATAGTGGAAAGAATTGTTTTTTGAAAAGCTATTTTTCTTATTCGAATCGGTTAGTATTCATAATATCTTTAATTTTTGACTTTAAATCCTCTCCTGTATCATACACCATTTGTTCTGAAGTAGGAAAAGGTACTGCCCTACGATCAAAGGTAGCATAGTAACTTTCTTCTGATGCTCTTCGATCTCCTTTATAAGTGGCATAAATGTTTTCGAAAACAAATTCACTTGTAACAGGATAAGATTGAAGTAATTGATTGCCTTTTGTACTTACAAATTCAACTTTTGCGGTTACTTGACACGTTTTAAGTTGACGATATTCATAGATTTGAACCGTCACTTTTTTGAAGTTATCTACCAAAACCTCTTTGCCCTTTTCGTCTAACACTACTTTACCGTTAGCATCGACTACTTTTTTGTAACCATCTTTTATATCGCGTTCTTTGATGAATTCGCGTTCTTTGATTTGTTCTGGCGATACTAAAATGTTTCGGAACAGAATCATCATAGAAAAGTCGTATTTGGTTCCTTTTTGAGGAGCATTGTGATACACAATCCAAGGATTATTCAAACGGTAAGTACTGAAGTCCAATAAATCGGTTTGTAAACGCGCTGGAATAATCATATTGGTTTCGTTTTTTGTTTTTACCAAAACAAAATCGGTTCCTTTGAATTTGGCCTCGTCTAGTAATCGGTTTACTTCTTTATAGTTAGGGCTAATTTTGTTGAGATACGTTAATTCATCAAAAGCGTTTCTGAAATTAATTTTAGTATTGGTCTTCATTAATTGTAATGCGCTTTTGTATAAGTATTCTGCTAAAGCATTTTTACTCGATACGATTTGATTGTTGTAATTTTCAAAAGGGAAAATAGCGTTTCGATTTTCTTTTAGCAAAAACAAGGGAAGCACCGGTTTAATTTTTTCTTGGCGATCGTTTAATTGAACGTAGTAGTTGTACAATTTTTCGATTTGATTGGGATTCGATTCGATATTTAGCATTTGGATGTTGTTCAAATCTCTTTCTTTGGCTTTTGCAAAGGCTTCTTCGAGTAAGTAAATATAATCTTGTTTGCTTTTTTTGTCTTTGTTGGTTCTTAAGTTAGCCAAGGCATTGTTAATGGCTTCGTCATAGTTTCCGTTGCTAACTAATTGTTGGGTTTGTTTTACTCCGCAACTGCTAATGATGAAAAAGAGTAATAGAATAAGAGTAGTTTTCTTCATATTTGATTTGATTTCTGGGGTTAAGGTTTGATTTTGACTCTTTTGGTATGGCCAAATATAGTGCCAAAAAAAAAATCCGACAATTCAATTTGTCGGATTTTTTTTTTGTAATTCAAAAGCAATTTTTGGTTGCTTATATTTATTATTCTTCCATGGTGTGATACACGTTCATCACGTCATCATCTTCTTCAAGTTTTTCAATCAATTTTTCTACATCGGCTATTTCGGCTTCCGTAAGTTTTTTAGTAATTTGAGGAATTCTTTCAAAACCTGAAGATAAGATATCTAAGCTTCTGTTTTCTAGTTCTTTTTGAATAGTTCCAAAGCTTCCAAACGGAGCGTAAATTAAAATCCCATCTTCATCTTCAAAAACTTCTTCGGCACCAAAATCAATTAATTCTAATTCTAATTCTTCGGCATCGATGCCATCTTTAGGAATTCTGAAATTACAAGTATGATCAAACATAAATTCTACTGATCCTTGAGTACCAAGTGTACCGTTACACTTGTTGAAGTAGCTTCTTACGTTAGCAACCGTTCTATTGTTGTTATCTGTGGCGGTTTCTATCAAAACTGCAATTCCGTGAGGAGCATACCCTTCAAACAAAACTTCTTTGTAATTGGCAGTATCTTTATCGGTTGCTTTTTTAATAGCGCGTTCTACGTTGTCTTTAGGCATATTGGCTGCCTTTGCGTTCTGAATAACGGCTCTTAGTCTAGAATTAGCGTCAGGATTTGGACCGCCTTCTTTTACAGCCATTACAATATCTTTACCAATTCTAGTAAAGGCTTTGGCCATTGCTGACCAACGTTTCATTTTTCTACCTTTTCGGAATTCAAAAGCTCTTCCCATTTCTATTTTTATTTTGAACTGCAAAAATACAGTTATTCCTTATTTTACCAAATTCATTTTGGATTCTTTTGTTGTATTTTTTATGATGCAATCAACTATTTTAGTACAAAATAATCGTTGATGATTTGAATGGCTTCATTTAAATAATGATTGTTTTTTAAAACTTTGATTTGCTTGTTTTTAAAGGCTCTTTCTGACGGGTAAACCCCTAAAAGAGATTCGTTGAAAGAAGAGTTTTTCACATTCAAATTGATGCTCTCGTCTTTGAAATCGTTGATGTTTTCCCATAGCGTAGTAACTGCTTTTTGTTCTTCGAAAACAGTATCAATTTGCATTGGGATTACTGTTTTTGGAGATTTAACTAATTCGTCAATTCTTTTATTCATAGTAATAACACTATTGAAATAAGGGCTGGCAAGTACACGTTTATGACTATTTTTGGTTAACTGATGAATCAATTTGTTTTTTACATAAGGTGTAAAACTAATCGAAGTAGGCAACACATCGTTTTTGAAAGCTGTGGGATAATCCTTTTCTTTTTGAATAATTGATTCATAAATAATGGGAACTTGAACATCAGGAATTACACCTATACTTTGGTGACTTTTGCCTGTAATGCGGTAGAATTTATTGATGGTTACTTTTACAAAATTTTCTTCTTCATTTTCTAAAGGGAGTATGGTTTGCATGGTTGCTTTTCCTAATGTACTACTTCCAATGACCATGGCACGATTGTAATCTTGCAAAATAGTAGCAAAAAATTCACTAGCCGAGGCTGTATTTCCATTGACTAAAATTATTATGGGCCCTTTGTACAAATAACCGCGGTATGGATCTTGAATAATTTGTTGTTTTTTGGTATTATCAACAACAATAGAAATTGGACCATGATGTACAAATAAACCTGCTAGTTTTATGGCTTCTTCCATAGATCCACCGCCATTATCCATTAGATCTATGACCAATCCATCAATATCGTCATTTTGCAATTTTACGATTTCGGTACCTACGTCTTCAGCGCATCCACTACTGTCTTTGCTTTCAAAGTTTGAGTAAAAACTAGGGATTTTGATGTAGCCAATTTTATTTTTGTCTTCAACGATATAGCTAAAAACCGTATTTTGTTCGTCCTTGATAACTTCTTTTTCAAGTGTTACACTAAAATTTTTTTCACCTTTTCTTTTGACTATCAAAGTGATGATCTTATTGGCATCAGAAACGATTAATTCTCCAATTTCCTCTAGTGAGGCACAAGTAACTTTTAGTGTTTCTTTATCGTTGGCGATGGAAAGAATTTGATCTCCTTTTTTGAGTTTTCCATTTTTAAAAGCGGGACCATTGGGATCTATTTCATCAATGATGATTTGATTTTTTTCATTTAAAGTCACCAAAAATCCCAGTGATAATCTTTCTTTGGATAATGAGGAAACAAAATTTGACTTACTGTCAACACTAAAGTAATTGGTATGTGGGTCGAAGTAAGTACAAAAAAACGAGTACACCTTTTCGGCAATAGTGCTTTTTCTTATGAGTTGAGCACTAATTTTGCACATCTCATTTTGAATAGCAATTCCTTTATTGTAAGCTATGAGTGATGTAATATGCGTTTGAATAGAATCTAAATTGTTACTACTAGCCGCTACTTCAGTTAGGACATCAAAGCGTATTTTTTTTCGCCATATTTTTTCAAAATCATTTTCTGTCATGTACACTGGAAAGACTTTTTTGTACATTCTAATGGTGTCTCGAACAGAAAAATCGATATTGTCTTTTTCTAATTTTTCTAAAAAGGTTTTGTTTCGAAGCAGGCCTTTTTGATAAATATTTTCGAATGTTGTAATGAATTGGCAATCTTCTTTTTGGATGAGATTGTCAAGCTGTAAGCGGTAATTTTTAGCCAAAGAATCGTATTCTGATTTAAAAAACAAATTACGAGCGGGATCTAAATCATTAATTAGATTATCAAAAATAAAAACCGATAGACTGTCGTCTACCGGTTTTGGTTGTACATGCTCTTTTTGAATAAGTGCATTTATTTTGGAAAGAATTTTACAAGCGGCAACATTATTTTGAGCCCATATTTGGCTAGATAACACTAAGGCTACCAGTAAAATTTTTTTCATGATGGTTTATTTTTTGTAGAAAGGGAGTTTTACCACTTTGGCAGGCACATCATTCTTTCTAATTCTTATAAAAATATCGCTATCAACAGCACTATTGGCAGTAGTTACATAGCCAAGACCAATTCCTTTGTTCATAGAAGGCGACATGGTTCCCGAAGTTACAATTCCGATTACGGCTCCAGTAGCATCTACGATTTCGTAATCATGTCTTGGTACGGCGCGTTCTTGCATTTCAAAAGCCACTAATTTTTTGGTAACTCCAGCTTCTTTTTGTTGTTTTAAGTTTTCTGAATTCGTAAATTCTTTTGTGAATTTGGTAATCCATCCTAAACCGGCTTCCAATGGAGAAGTCGTATCGTTGATGTCATTTCCGTATAAACAAAATCCCATTTCTAAACGTAAAGTATCTCTCGCTGCTAAACCGATTGGTTTAATGTTGAATGCAGCACCAGCTTCGAACACTTTGTTCCAAATAGTTTCAACTTGGTCATTTTTGCAATAAATTTCAAAACCTCCAGAACCAGTATATCCTGTTGCAGAGATAATGATATCTTGGAAACCTGCAAATTCGGCTACTTCAAAATGATAGTATGCAATGGAGGATAAATCAATGGTAGTCAATGATTGCATGGCTTCAACGGCTTTTGGGCCTTGTATGGCTAATAACGAATAATCATCCGAAAGATTTTCCATTACAACTCCTAAATCATTGTGTGAGGAAATCCAATTCCAATCTTTTTCAATGTTTGAAGCATTAACTACCAAAAGGTATTTTTCTTCTTCCATTTTGTAAACGATTAAATCATCTACAATTCCGCCATCATTGTTTGGTAAACAAGAATATTGAGCTCTTCCAATAGTTAGCGTTGAAGCATCATTAGAAGTTATTTTTTGAATCAATGTTAAAGCATTTGGTCCAGAAAGGAAAAATTCTCCCATGTGTGATACATCAAAAACGCCCACTCCGTTACGAACGATTTCGTGTTCTACATTTACTCCTTCGTATAGAATTGGCATATTGTATCCTGCAAATGGTAGCATTTTTGCTCCTAACCCTTCGTGTATGTGCGTAAGCGCCGTATTTTTCATTGTGTGTTTTTGTATAAAATTTAGTGGCGCTAATTTATTGATTTTATTTTGTGTGGCAAAGAATTAGCTATCGATATTCGAGTTTTGGATTTGTACTGTTTTTTAAATTATTTGCAATGAAATCAAAAATCATTAAGATTTTGAAATAAACGAATGTAAAATCGAATCATATTATGGTAATTTTCTATTCCAACGTGTTCGTCAAATCCGTGAATGTGTTCCAAGTCTGCATTGTTGAAGTGCATCGGAATGAATCGAAGAATATTGTTACAAGTAAGGTTAAAATGCCTTGAATCTGTTGAGCCTATTACTAATACTGGTGCAACAATGGCTTTTGGGAAAATTTCGTTGCAACTTTTCTCCAAGGCTCGGTAGCCCACAGATTTTTTTTTGGCAATGGGCGAGGCATTAACGGCTTCCCCTTTAAAACTTACTTTCACTTTCGGGTTTTTAATCACTTTATTCAAATAAGGAATAATGTCTTGGATGGAATCACCAGGGATTAATCTAAAATTAATCGTCGCAGAGGCTTTGTGAGGAAGTACATTTTCGGATTCACCAGAATAGAACATAGTAGTTGCAGCAGTGGTTCGTATCAAGGCGTTGGTAGAATATTTTTTGGCTAATTCTTTTTTTATCATCCCACTAAAAAGCCAACTGTTTTTGAAAATTATTTTTTTAGAAAAATCCATTTCAGGAGCAATCTCGTCAAACATTTTTTTAGCTAGGCCATGATAATGTGCGCGAAAAGGTTTGTTTTCGATATTGGCTATTGCTTGGCTTAACAGGCCAATGGCGGTATGCTTAGAAGGCATTGAAGAATGACCACTTTCTTGATTGATGGTCAGTTCTACGGTAGCATATCCTTTTTCGGCTATGCCAATAAAGGCAATGGGTTTGGCGACTTCAGGAATGATATCCAGTCCAACGCCAGGGCCTTCGTCTAAAATAAATTCGAATTCTATTTTGTTTTTCATGAACCAATCCGCAATTTCTTTGGCTCCATTGCCATAGGTTTCTTCGTCATCGCCAAAAACAAAATAAGTTGTTCTTAGCGGTTCAAAATTATTTTTGAGCGCATATTCAGCTGCTTCAAGTAAACCGATCAATGAAGATTTATCATCGAGTGTGCCACGCCCGTAAATTTGTCCGTCTTTGATTACTCCTTCGAATGGCGGGTAATTCCATTTGTGTTTTTGATGTTTGGCAGGCACTACATCTTGGTGTGCCATGAATAAATTAGGTTTTAAGTTGGGATTTAAACCTTCCCATTTTAAGAGAATAGAGTGGGAGTTGAAGGGTATTTCGATGCAGGTTTCAAATACTAAAGGATAGGTAGCTTTGAGAAATGCTTTAAATTTCTTGAATTCGGCATTGTAAAAGGTTAATGAATCTTTTTTAGAAACGGTCTCGAACTGAATGGCATTGACCAAATGCTGCGTAGCTGAATCGCTGATGACAATATTTTCGTATTTGATGGTCTTTTTTTTCTTTTTTCGAAGAAATTGAGCTTCTACATTAAAGGTGATTAATAAAAGAAATGCATAACAAAAGAATCTCATCTTTTTCTAAATTTTTAATGAAAAATATGGCGGTGTTCAATTGCTAATGTAGATAAAAAAAAAGTTAATTATTGAATAGATTTTGTTTTTTTAACGCAAACATTACTATTTGTTTCCTTTTTTATTTTACTCATTGCTCTTTCTGTAAGAGCGGTAATGGTTAAACTTGGATTGACTCCAAATATTTGCAGATATCATGCTGCCATCACAAATAAGCATGTTTTTATAATTATAAACCTCATTATTTTGATTAATTACACCTTCATTGGCATCTTTGCCCATACAGGCTCCTCCTAAGATATGAGCTGTAGTTGGGATTCCGAAAAGCGCTTCGGTATTTACGACCATTGCTTTGCCGTTGATTATAACTTCTACTTTTTTTGCTAAAGTTTGAGCGATAGGATTAAAGGCTGTTGGTGCGGGGCCTTTGTCAAGTTGTGTTTTCAGAAAACCCCATTTGGAGCGTTGCATTTTTAGTGTCGATTCAATGCTTTCCATGTACAATAAAATTTGAGTTCTTTTGCTCCAATCATCCACAAAAAAGGTTTTGAGATAGCCTACTGGCTGCTTCATGACGGCTAAAAGCATTTTTGTTAATCGATTTATGAATGAGTTTCCTTGAATCATTGGCGCCATTAATAGTCTCCAAAAGCCTGATCCAGCGGAATATTTTACGGGTTCAATATGTCGGTTTTCATCAATGTGCACAATAGATCCAATAGCAATTCCGTCTGAGAAACTAACATCTCGGTCAAAAGTGGTGACTCCAATTAAACTTTCAGAATTGGTTCGAACACCTTTTCCAAGTGTTTGGGATAGATTAGGTAACGAAGTTGATTGTAGTTTGAGTAATAAGTTTAGCGTTCCTAATACACCTCCAGAAAAAACGATTCCTTTTGCTGTAATTTTTTCTTTTTTTGGAAAGTACGAAAGCGAGTCCTTGAAATAGATCTCGTATCCATCAGCACCATTTTCGCTCAAAGGAACGACATCATACACTTCTTTTTCTGCTTTGATGACGCATCCTAATTGTTGGGCTAGATGAAGGTAGTTTTTGTCTAAGGTATTCTTGGCATTGTATTGGCAACCCAACATACAACCTCCACATTGAATACAACCCGTTCTGTCAGGTCCTTTTCCGTCGAAGTATGGATCTGGATTTGTTACTCCATGTTTTCCGAAATAAATGGCTACATCCGTTTTTTCAAATGATTGTGCCTCTCCTAATTCGGAGGCCAATTGTTGCATTACTTTTTCGCTTTTGCTGGTATAGGGATGTTTTTCGGCACCCAACATTTTTTTAGCCAAAGCATAAAAAGGAGCTAATTCGGTTTCCCAATCGCATAAATCGTTCCATTGCCCTGTTTTAAAAAAGGGTGATTTTGGAATGGGTAGCGTATTGGCATAAACCAGTGAACCTCCACCAACACCAACACCGCTTAATACGGCAACATGTCTATAAAAAGTGAGCTTCAATATGCCATTCCATCCTAGTTTAGGTAGCCAAAGCCATTTTTTTAGATTCCAATTGGTTTTGGGGAAATCTTCAGCTTTGTTGAACCATTTACCTTTTTCTATGACAAGCACTTTATATCCTTTTTCGGACAAACGTAATGCCGAAACGGAACCTCCAAAACCACTGCCAATAATTACATAATCATAATCGAAAGATGTTGCCATGTTGCTGTTTTAGTGAAGTTATTTTGTATAGGTAGTAAACTTTTGAAGTTGATCATGCATAATGTAAAACCATAAAGGCGGAACAAAGGATAAGAGCATCATACCCGGATATCCCGTTGGCATTTGCGGACTTTCTTCGTGGTGTCTTAATAATTGGTATTTTCTGCTAGCAATGTAATGATGATCTGAATGTCTGGAGAGTTCCAAAAGTAATAAACGCCCAATAGGATGATTGGAATTCCATGAATGAGTGGGTAAGGTTCGCTCGTAGCGTTCTCCTTTTTTATTTCTTCTTAATCCATAATGTTCAATATAATTCACCGTTTCTAATAGTAAAACCCCAATAAATGCTCCTGCTAAAAAGTAGACCATCGTACTTAAACCAAAGATTCCAAAAATCATAAGTAGTAGCAGTAGTTGCACGATTTGGAATCCCAGCATTTGGTTTTGAATGCTCCAGAATGATTTTTTTACAATTTTCAAACGATTTGATTCTAATCGCCAAGCCGAAAGCCACCCTTTATAAATAGAACGAATATAGAATGTATATACCGTTTCGCCATATTTACTTGACGCTGGATCTTCATTGGTTGCCACATTTTGATGATGTCCTCTATTGTGTTCGATATAAAAATGCATGTAGAGAGAAGTGAGTAAAAGTATTTTACTCATCGTACGTTCCTTATAACTATTTCTGTGTCCCAATTCATGAGCTGCGTTTATTCCTAAAACGCCGCATGCAATACCATAAGCTGTGGTCCAACCTATTTTTGTAGCAATAGGATAATTGTCCGAGGACACTTCGAATAAAAAGAAAATTAAAATACCATATTGAATAGGAACCAGTCCATAAAGTACCCAATCATATAATGAATCCTTAGCGGCAATTTCCTCTTCAATTTTATTTAGATTATAATCGTTTTCATTGGTGAATAATTCTAAAAGAGGAATAATCATAAAAATGAAAAAAAGAGTAAAATAGGATCAATAACTAGTTTTTAGCAGTGAAAAAATCACAGTCAAAGGTGTGATGTAAACGGTTAGGTATTTCCATTTAATTATTTTCATACTTTATACAATAGTTAATTAGGAGTTTTTAAAGTGAATCAACATAAAAACTTCAAAAGTGTTGTACAAATATGACGCAAAGAATAGCATCTTTTTAGACGCTACCGTTTATTTTTGATTTTAATTTGAAATTTCCATAGCTAATACCATTTTTTTGATTTCATCAAAATAGCTGACTAACCATTCGTAGGTAAGATTATTATCTGTTACTTGAAGATAAAAGTTTTCGATGGTTAAGTTCAAAATAATTTTCGCTAAGTTTTTTTTAGTATCCAATCCCAAGGCAGCTGTCCAAATCGGTAATAAAGCTTCCACAACGGGTTGATTGGCTTCATGAATACATTTTTTATAAACCGCATTATCTCGGTGAACACGTAAATGTCTGTTGAAAAGGATGTCTGTTTTTGCACTTATAAGTAAATGAATCAAATCAGGATCAATCTGTTTGCAGCTCTTTGCTTGCAGCGCTATTGTTTTAGATTGTACCAAATGGTATGCTAATAATTGATCGGTGAAAACCTCTAAATCGGCAAAATGATGGTAAAATGAAGATTTGTTTTTGGCTACTTTTCTAGCCAATAATTCTATTTTTAAGCCATTGGGACCCTTATGAGCAAATAAATCGTAACCTATTTTTATCCAAGGATCCTTGATCGATTCTTTCATTGTGCAGCAGATAAAATATTGATTGATGGAGTAATTATATTGCATTAAGTTGAGTAGTAAATATATACTAAATAACTAGATTTTATTTTAGTTTTGAATAATCTATGGTATGATTTAATGCTTTCTTCTAATTTTTAAGATCCCGCCGTTGGCTTCTTTGATAAATTGAATGCAAAAAAGGTATGAGAGCCAATGATTTATATTTTGGCTTTGATACGAAGTAACTCTAGTCGGGTAACAATTACATCACAATCCATTTTTGCATCAAAACTCTCTGGAAAAATACCCTCTTTTTCTTTTTATGACAGTAATTTCTTTATCGATCAATACTTTTATTTCTGCTATTTATATTAAAAATAGTGGAAAAATCAACAAGTATTTTGTAAAGAAAGCTATTTAGACTCAATGTTTTTATTGACGAAATTCAAGTAATGAATGGCGTGTTTTAAAAAAGAATCTTCTTTTCCAAAAGCATAAAGTCTAATGGTGCCGAAGTAAGGGCTTTGTCGCCTTCACCAAAAGGGAAGGGTTCACGCAATCCTGTATCTTCATAACCGTTTCGAACATACCAAGCCAACAATTCTTTTCGAATCCCAATTACAGTCATTTGAATTCTTGAAAGCTCAAGTTGTTGAGCGTGTTGTTCAGCCGCTTGTAGCAATTGTTTGCCAATTCCACTATTTTGTAATTCAGGTGAAACAGTTAGCATGCCAAGATACAAAACGTCTTTTTTGGCAATTAATAATACGCTTCCAATGATTTTTTCATCACGGGTAAATTTGAATAAATAGTGTTGGGTCGTGTTGATAATAGTTGCTAATTCTTCTGGTGTAGTTCGGGTTCCTTCAAGCAAATTAGCTTCGGTAGTCCATCCTTTTTTTGAAGTTTCGCCACGATAAGCTGAATTAATCAAAGCAGCTAATTCAGCAACGTCTGCTACAGATGCTTTTGTAATCATAGTACTTAATAATGTCTTGTTATTCTTTGGGTAAAGGAGCGCCAACAGCAATATCACAGCGGTGTTTTGGTTGACCATGTGGTGGATTCATACCTTCTGGAGTTGGAGTGGCCTCTGGTGTAGTAGCTAAAAGCGCAGGTAAATTGCTACCACTAGCTACGGCAGGGGTTGTAACGACTGTAGTTTTGGGTGCAGTCGCAGTTTTAGCTACTGGTGAGTTCAATGGTGCACCCACTGGAATATCACATCTATGTTTAGGTTGTCCGTGTGGTGGATTCATCCCAGGTTTTGTAACTATTTTGGTTGTTGTCGCAACTGCATTTGGATTCTTAACCATAGTGTATTTGTACTGATACATTACACTTTCCTTTTTTTCTTCTTTGCCTACATAAGCAGAATTACTTGAAGTTGCTGGTGGAGTAGCAGTCGAAGGAGCGGCAGCCATTTGTGTAAAAGGAACTACATTGGTTCTTTCGTTGGTAGCAGAAGTTTCTTCTTCTTTTTTACATGAAAAAAGAACCAAAGAAGACAGCAGTAATAGAGAAAAAGACGCTTTCATGATAGTATCGTTTTAGAAAGTTCAAATATAGGTTTTTTAGGAATTCACTGTTACCTCAGGTTTAAATTTAAAAGGAAAGCAAAGAAATGATTTGTAGCAAGAATGCAATAGTTCTCCAAACAATGTTTATTTTTGAGAAATCACATTACATATTCCGTATGAACAAACAGCTTCTTTTAGGAATTCTTTCCTTAGTTTTTGGTACTTCCGTATCGGCACAAAAAGTTAAAACAGCAGTCTCAACCGATTTAAACGCTCATTTTAAAGCAGCCAAATGGCGTTCCATTGGTCCTTTTCGTGGTGGCCGATCAGTTACAGCTACTGGAGTTACATCAGATCCATCGACCTATTATATGGGTACCACAGGAGGTGGTTTATGGAAAACACAAGACATGGGAGTAAGTTGGTTTCCTATTTCGGATGGTTTTTTTAAAACGACTTCGGTGGGCGCTATTAGTGTAGCCGAAAGTGATCCTAATGTGATTTATGTTGGGATGGGCGAACACGCCGTAAGGGGAGTGATGACGCATCATGGTGATGGAATGTACAAAAGTACTGATGCCGGGAAAACATGGAAGAAAATTGGACTAGATGCTACGCAGCATATTTCTCGCATTTGTATTGATCCTAAAAATCCAGATATTGTTTATGTAGCGGCTCAAGGGGCACTTTACAGTAAATCTTCTGAGAGAGGAGTTTATAAAACAACAGATGGCGGAAACACTTGGCAAAAAGTATTGTTTAAAAACGATCAAACGGGTGCTGTTGAACTTTCTATGGATGCCACTAATTCAAGGATTTTGTATGCTGCTCTTTGGGAACATGGACGTAAGCCTTGGCAAGTGATAAGTGGGGGAGCAGGTAGTGGTCTCTATAAATCAGTCGATAGTGGACTTACTTGGACTCCTTTAAAAGAAGGACTTCCAGCGGCAATGGGAAAAATGGCAATAGCTGTAGCTCCTTCCAATCCCGAAAAAGTGTACGCGCTAATTGAAAGCGATTGGGAAAAAGAAGCTGGTGGATTGTACGTCTCTAATGATGCTGGGAAATCTTGGTCTCAGGTAACTACAGATCATCGATTAATCCAACGAGCTTGGTATTATATCGAATTGTTTATCGATCCGAATAACGAAAATACAATCTACGTAATGAGTGCTCCAGCGATGCGCTCTACTGATGGTGGAAAAACTTGGGAAGACATTTCCAAAACGCATGGAGATTATCACAATTTATGGATCAATCCTAAAAACTCCAATAACATGATTATTGCCGATGATGGAGGAGCTGCCATTAGTTTCAACAAAGGCAAGTCCTGGAGTAGTCAAAACATTTATCCTACAGGTCAGTTTTACCGAATAGCGGTAGACAACCAATTTCCATACAATATTTACGGAGGGCAACAAGACAATACCTCAGTTAAAATTGCAAGCCGAAACCTAAGTGGCTATGGCATATCCGAAAAAGAATGGACTGCTTCTGCTGGAGGCGAAAGTGCTTTCTTGGCTTTTGATCCAGCCAATCCAAGGTTTGTATTGGGTGGAAGCTATCAAGGAACCATCGAAGTATTGGATACACAAACTAAAACCAGTACCAATGTTATGGCAGCGCCAATTTTGTATTTAGGACGCGATGCCAAAGACATGAAATACCGCTTTAACTGGAATGCACCTATTGTTAGAAGCATGCATGAACCCAATACTTTTTATCACGGTTCTCAATTGCTTTTAAAAACCGAAAATTTAGGACAAAGTTGGACAGAAGCTTCTCCTGATTTGACCCGAAACGAGAAAAGCAAACAAGGCAAACCAGGAGTGCCTTTTACCAATGAAGCTGTTGGAGCAGAAAATTATGGAACCCTAAGTTATATTCAAGAATCCCCACTAGAAAAAGGGGTGATATATACTGGTAGTGATGATGGTTTGGTACATATTACTAAAGATGGAGGTAAAACTTGGCAAAATGTAACTCCAGCTAATTTGACTGAATGCCTCATCAATGCGATTGAAGTGTCTCCTTTTGATAAAGCTACTGCTTATGTGGCTACAACGCGATACAAATTCAATGATCATGCACCAGGCTTGTACAAAACCACAGATTATGGCAAAACGTGGAAAAAAATCAACGAGGGAATTCCAGCGAATGCTTTTACCCGTGTCGTTCGCGAAGATGATACCGTAAAAGACTTATTGTATGCTGGGACCGAATTAGGCTTGTTTGTTTCGTTGGATGGCGGGCTTCAGTGGCAGTCTTTTCAAGGGAATTTGCCGCTAACACCTATTACTGATTTAAAAGTGCATCAAAACAATTTGATTGCTTCAACTTCGGGAAGAGGGTTTTGGATTTTGGACGATTTGAACCTAATCCGTGAATTTGCAAAAGATAATACATCAGGGAATACCCAAAAGGACACTTTCAAAATTTTCACTCCTAATCCAACCTATTTAACCAATAGCGGAAGCGAATTAGACCAAACCGATGCTGAGTTCACAGGTATGGGAAGTACACGAGGTGTAAATCCAGCTTCTGGAGTAGTGCTGTATTATCAATTACCTGAATTGAAAGAAACGGATGAAGTCAAAATTCTAATCAAGGATAAAGCAGGAAATACGATTCGAACCTTCAGCTCAAAAGCCGATCCAACATTTAAATCCTATGATGGTGGTCCAAAAGCGGATGCTGTACTGTCTAAAAATAAAGGGCTCAATCGTTTCGTTTGGGACTTGCGTTATACAGCATTACTAGGAAATCCAAATGTATACATTGAAGGAAGTTATGAAGGACATAAAGTTGGCCCTGGTGAGTATACGATTGCAATCAAAACGTCAACGCAAGAATTATCAACTCAAGCTAAAGTGTTGGCCAATCCTTTGTTTGAAGCTACGGATAAAGCCTACCAAGAATATCACGCGATTAAATTCGAGATGGAACAGACGTTTAATGAGATGCAAACGTTAATCAATACGTTGTATGCGAAACAACAGCAATTATCCACATTAACTGCGCAATTAGCCACGCATCCCGAACAAGCTGCAACACTAGCAGAGGGGAAAAAATTGCTTCAGAAAATGAAAACTTGGGATGAATTGATGGTGCAAAGAAAATCAAAGGCTTATGATGATGTAGAAAACTTTCCCAATAAGTTCAATGCCGATTTCTTATACCTAATCAATCAATCCGAAAGTGTTGTTCCTAAGGTGACACAACCCGTAAAGGACTTGTGGAAGGAATACCAAACCAAATGGCAACAATTAAAAACCGAAGGCAATCAAATCCTCAATCAAGAATTACCTGCTTTCAACAAAAAATTATGGGAAGCTGGAGTAGGAGGAATTTGGATCAAATAAGATAAAAGTGCTTAATTTGAAGGCAGTGAATTAATTTCTTTCACTGCCTTTTTTATGACTTCATTTCTTTTTTCAGCAACGCAATTTGCCCCAAATGATAATGACAATGCTCTATTACACCGATTAAGTTTCTGTAGTAGTTTCCATATTTTGCTTCGACAAAATCCTCAAAAAGACAACTATCAGGTAATTGTTCAATCAATGCGGCAAAAAGTTGTACTTCTTCCCATGATTTATTTTTCAATTGTTCCCAATCGGCTTCGCAAGTAATTTGCGGACTATCAAAGCTAAATTTGTCTTTAATATCAAGAGTCCCGCCTTGCAAAAACGGAATCAATCCTGCTATGTAATAATTGCAATGAAACAGTAAAGTGGCGATGCTATTCCCTTCTTTTAAGGCAAAATTGGCTTTTTGCCAACTCACATCAGCCAATTGGTCTTTAAAATTTGAGGTGGTCCAATTCCCACCAAAATACACTTGTTGTAAGTGTAATGCGATTTGGGAAGTAATTTGATGAGACATAGCTGTCAATCTGTTTAATAGTTTATAATTTGGGTGAATCTGTTAGTTTTGTCGAAAAAACGAAAGCTATAAAAGAATGTCGTTCTACACGAGCGAAGGGAACTGGCGAAGTAATTCTTTTCATAAACTTTCAATCAATACGTTTATGTAAAAATATAAAAAACAGAAACTAAAACAATTATATTAACTTATTTCATTTTAAGTAACTTAAACCTGTGCCATCTCCGAAATCTGCTTACATTGATTACATTCGTATTAATTTGTGATATTCGTTTTGCTACTTTTAGGTAAGTCAAATCTGTACTAATTGGCGCAATCTGTATTTATTCATTTCAATGATATTCATTTGTGTTATTTTTTATACTAGACTCTATAATGCATAGCAATAAAATCTTTTGGTTTTTGTACCTTTCAAGTAAAACAAAAAATCCATGAAAGCACCCAATTATATTGATATATCCGAAGCTCGAAAAAGACACCACGCCATTCCGTTCGATACCCACAAACGTATTCAGGGACACGCGTTGCTTATTGGAGGGAGTTATGGTAAAATAGGTGCTATTACTTTAGCTTCTCGGGCAGCTTTGCAAACCGG
Source organism: Flavobacterium polysaccharolyticum (assembly GCF_038739875.1). NCBI lineage: Bacteria > Pseudomonadati > Bacteroidota > Flavobacteriia > Flavobacteriales > Flavobacteriaceae > Flavobacterium > Flavobacterium polysaccharolyticum. Next base: position 26,420 of record NZ_JBCGDP010000008.1, on the reverse strand, counting down.
ATGTGGCTTAGTAACTGCTTTGGTTCCAAAATGTGGCTACGAAATCCTTCAAATCGCGAATCCCGAGGTGATGGTACTCACCGATACAAACGAAAAGTACCTTTCAGAAATAGCATTCAGTTTAGTATCTAACGCTATCGGAATTGGTCCTGGTTTAGGGCAAGAATTAGCTACTCAAAAAGCCTTTCATGAGTTTCTTATCAATACTTCAAAACCACTTGTTGTTGATGCCGATGCGCTCAATATTTTGGCACAAAATCCTACTTGGTTAACGCTTCTTCCTCCTGAATCTGTGCTAACACCTCATCCCAAAGAACTGGAACGCTTGATAGGAAAGTGGCAGAGTCAAGAGGAGAAAGTAGCTAAAACGATAGATTTTGCAAAACATTATCAAGTAATAGTGGTACTAAAAGGCGCACCGACCCAAATTGTATTTGGAAACGACTTTTATGAAAATACTTCGGGCAATCAAGCTTTGGCAACAGCAGGAAGTGGCGATGTCCTAACGGGGATAATCACGAGTCTATTGGCGCAATCTTACGCTCCAATTGATGCGTCAATTTTAGGTGTTTATTTGCATGGACTCACAGCCAATATCGCTTTGCCCAAGACAGGCTATCAATCGTTTATTGCTTCCACGATTATCAAGTATCTTGGCAAAGCATTTTTAGCTTTAGAGAAAGTGGAGTAGGGATTTTCTTTTCCAGTAAAGAATAACAGGTTCAGTTTAAAGAAACAGAGTTACAGTATAGATTTGTTCTAAAATGCTGAGGTTTGTGGGACCTCATTTATTACATTTTTGAAAGTTCGTTTTCTAGTCTGTCAAAATTTTCTTCATTTTTTGGTTCGACAAACTTTCTAATTTTTTCGCGTTCTTCCAAGGTTTTGAAAGTCATCAAGAAAGTGATTTCAGTTGCTAAATCACTTAGTTTTTTAAAGTGAATTTCCATATCAAAGAAGGGTTGAGAAACTCGCGTCCAGGAAATCAATTGATGTGGCTGTATGATTTTAAATATAGATTCGTTTTTATAATTGCCTTTGTCAGGGCCATGCATGGTAAGGATCCATTTCCCTTCAGGTTTTAGATCAAATTCATGGATGGTATTGGTAAAACCCTCAGGTCCCCACCAGTTTTTTAAATGTTGCGGATTTACAAAAGCTTCATATACCTTTTCTATCGAATGCTTTATGACTCTAGAGCTGTAAATTTCACGCTCAGTATTTGAATTCATAATATTTCAATTTTAGGATATTTGTTTCAAAAAGGGGAGAGTGATTTTATGATGTTTTGTATAAGGGGTGGTTGTCATGCGCTCAGTGTTTTATTTATTAGCCATTATTTCGTTATAATTCTTATATCTTTTGTCAATTCCTATATATTTTGCTCTTATGAAATTTGTACAATCTTTTTCAAATTCATTACAAGAGTCAAATAAAATTGTACTTCCATTTTCATTTTGGTTTTGTTTTAATATTTTATAAATCTGAACACCTCCAATCGGGTCAACTCCAACTAAATCTATTATTATATTTTTTGTTAAAGTCAATGTTTTGTACAATGATAATAATCTTCTATATCTACCTGCAATTGAATTGATTTTTATTTGAGGTTTCATCCATTCAATCTCGTAAATTTTATTCTTGTAAATTGAATTTTCATCACATTTTTTTAGATATTGACCAATTGTTATTGGAAACAATTTACTTAAAAATGAATTTTCTTTAAAATGCTCTATATACTTAATTTCTGAATTTAATTCAGATATAATTTCAATTAATTTTAATGATATTTTTTGAAATTCTACACCGTTAGGAATTTCAAGAATAACAATTTCTCCCTCGTTTAAGATAAATGAAGGAATTAGAAAATCTTCAATAATTTGTTCCTTAAAACTTAGTAACATTTTTAAAGTTTGTGAATTTTATGTTTCTTTTAAGTACTTTATTGTTCTGAACTTACATATAAAGATCTTGTACAACAGCAGATTTGTTCCTAAAGTAGGATTTGTTTTTCGGTTATCACTAAACTGCCAAATACAAAACTATTTTTCCATTAAGTCTATTGCTCTAATCCGTTGTAGTTGTTATCAGATAACTATTTTATTAGATTTCTTTTCTTCTCAATTTTTATAAGCTTACGTATTAAAAACAGAAAAACTACTCCTATAAAAATCTTGGCTAAAGCACCCCAATAATTATATGGTTCGGCAATCTGTTTTAGGTCTTCAGAATTATTGATTTTAATTGATTTGAAAAATTTTTCTTTATTTAGTTGATTGTATGATTCTACTTTGGAATAAATAAAAACATAATTAATACCATTTAAATGTAAAATCAAGCTTTCTCCACTTTCTTGTTTAGAGTTTTTTTCTTTGAAAATTAGTTTGTATGCTATGTAACCATTTAATTTTATTTGTGTTGAGTCTTTTAAAAAAAATCCTTTTTTTTCCATACTCTTTAGTTGTTCGCTTGCTAATATGGTATAACATTTTTGTAACTCTTTTATGTTTTTCGGAAGTTCATTATTGGGTAATGTTTTCACACGCATAGCTACATAAGATTCCTCTTTTGAGTTCAAAAAATATGCGTTAAGCTTAGCTTCTTTCGTAACATTTTCAAAAGTTACTGGTTTATTTAGGAAGTCAACTGTGATATTTTCATCAATCTTGGTTTGACTAAAAAGAAATTCTGAAAATATTAAGGCTAAGAAAATTAAATACTTATTCATATTTTTTTCTGTTGTTATGTTTAGTTTACTGGTAACTAGTTTAAATATGTATAAAGAATCACTAAAAGCCACTCCGTTTTGGTAAATATATGATAGAATGACATCACCTCTGTTTCTCAAATATATACAATTTTCACTACAAATTGGTTACAAACTATTGCTTTACTTCCTCAATTTCATCTTTAATGCGTTTGTTGATGTCTATTTTTGAACCCTCAAATCGGAATATAGTGGTACCCAATTCTCTGGCATACTTGTTTTCAATAGCTGCAGCAATCATTGAACTTTCAAAAAAAGGAGCGGTTTGTTTAAGCTCATCGGCGACTTCTTGGGCTTCTTTAATTCTAATTAAATTCTCATACTTTTTGTTTAAGTCAAACCAATGGATATAATCGGCATTGAATGAAACGGCTTTTAGCTGGTGTTGGGTATAAAAATTGATAGCTCCAGCTTGTCCATAATTGTCACAAAGGATGAGCGTTTTTTCTTTGTTAGGCAGTGTTGTATAAACGCTGTCTACTTTTGATGCTAGTTCTTTCCAACCCAACATGTCGGCAAAATCTTGTGGCAAAGGGTGGTCTTTGCCATCTTCCCAGCGTAGTAATCCCAGTTTTTGATACTTTTCTTGGTGGTTGAGGATGTATTCAGGGCTTTTGTTTGGAAAAACTACTTGATACATGAGTATGAAAAACAAAAGAGGTAAAACCATAAGTGCTGGCTGCCAATAGTTTTTCCATTTTTGATGTAATGTGTTGGAAAGAAATACGGCTCCAAAAGCAATGTAAATAGGATAAAGTCCGATGGCATAATACCCTTTTGCTTTGAAATATGCTAAAACCAACAATGTCAAGACAATTGCTAAGCTAAAAGCTTTGAGTTTTCTATAGGGAGTATAAAAGACTAGGGCATATATAGCTGCAAGAAGTACAATGAATGAACCAATAAAATAGGTGATTTGCGCCTTGAAAAAATCCATACGATCTACATTGACCAATTGAGTATCTGATAATTCTTTGATATGCCAAATCACTGGAAAATCATTTTGTATCTGCCAATAGAGGTTGGGCGCTATGAGAAGCACTCCAAGTAATATAGAAAAGTAAAATGCTTTTTGAGTAAAAATTTTACGCTGTTCTGTGCAAAGGATAGCAGGTATAAGACCAAGTAGTAAAAACACAATTGTGTATTTGTTTAAGAAGCCCAAAGCAAAAACCACTGCACTCATGTAGAGCCATTTTGGGCTTTCGGTTTGAAAATATTGGATAATTAAAAAATATAAAGTTGTCCAACATAAAACATCAAACGAGTTAGGTTGGAATAATAGGTTCAATCTTAAAAGTACAGAGAACAAAACACAAGTAGCACCTAAAACTAAGGCAAATATATTGCCATGTAAGGCTTCGATGGCTTTCCAAACGACTACCATCGTTAATGCGCCAAAAAGAGCCGGAAAAAACTTCACCCAAAAGACTCCGTTCCCAAGTTCATAAATCAAATAAGATATCCAAGAGGTGAGAGGCGGAACCGACTGATATCCCCAAGCCAAATGTTGCCCTTGATCAATATGCAAGTATTCGTCTCGATGTAAGTCGTACGCCGAACTAATCAAAAAGTATTGCAAGATGAATTTCAATATCACGAATCCAAGTAATAGTAGGGTCTTTTTTTTCATATTGTGTGATGTCAAATTACTTATTTTAATGGGCAAAAGAGGGATAACAGCTTCTTTTTTGAACAATATATTGGTCGTTTAAAAGCGGTAACCAATTCTGAGATTTAAATATACGGCAGTTTTGCTTTCGTTTTCAAGATGACCCGCTTGTTTCACAAAAATGTATCGATACCCAATACTAACAGTTTCATGATTAAAATGAGAACCGATATTTCTCCTAATCTTCCAATTGGGTACTATAGAGATATCGCTAATTGAATGATGTTCGATATTCTAGCGGTGAAATATTTGTTTTATTTTTAAAAAGTTTGCTAAAAGATTGAGAATGTTCAAAGCCCAATTGATAAGCAATTTCACTTACTGATAAATTTGTAGTGGTTAGGGCAATTTTGGCTTGTTCTATAATTTTGTTGTGAATGTGTTGTTGCGTGCTTTGTCCGGTAAGGGTTCTTAACAGATCACTCAAATAATTAGGCGACACATTCAATTGATCAGAAAAATAATGAACAGAAGGGAGTCCGTGTTGGAGGATTTTATCGCTATTGAAATACGCCTCTAGTAAGATTTCCATTTTTGAAAGCAAATCATGGCTTATGGTTTTGCGCGTTAAAAATTGTCTGTTGTAAAACCTGTTGCAATAGTTAAGCAACAACTCAATATGTGAAATCATAACATCTTGACTAAATTGGTCTATTGAAGTTTGATATTCTTGTTCAATATTTTTAAAAATCCCTTCTAGCATTTGTTCCTCTTTATCGGATAGATGCAATGCTTCATTTACGGCATACGAGAAGAAACCATACTCTTTGATGGCTTTTCCTAGGGAATAATTTAAAATGAAGTCGGTGTGAAAAACCAGCCACCAGCCCGAAACCTCATAATTATCGTCACTGTTTACAGATAACACTTGTTGAGGGGATGTCATGCCCAAGACACCTTCGTCAAAATCATAATAATTTTGACCGTATTTTAGTTTTCCTTTGAAATTTCTTTTCAACGAAATACCGTAAAAGTCAAAGCAAAAACTAACCTCATCCTTGCGGTTTGAATGGGTAATTGCACCCATCTTAATTAGGCTTATTAAGGGGTGTAAAGGTTTGGGTAGCCCTAATAATTGGTGCAATTCGGATATTGAATGAATCTTGATAGGTGTTGATTTGTTTCCCATTTCTCAAATTTACGAAAAATCAATAATGCAAAATAGAAAATCTATTAAGCATTATTGATTGGTTTGTTACTGTTTTTTTGCAAAAATCCAAGCCCAAGCAATAAAAATAAATTGAATAGGCAATCTAATAATACTGGCTGTAAATTTTTCATTGCCTGTTTTATAATAGCCAATGCTCTCAGGAATATGGATGACAAATAAAAATACTACCAACATAGCTATAATTATTTGTGTAGCAATGGCTCTTGTTTTTATAGGAATCAAGGCAATGGCTAGTGCTATCTCAAGAATACCACTCAAAGAGATTAAAATAGAATGTGCTGGAAGCCAAGACGGCATCATGGCAAAATACTGTTCGGGTTTGAGAAAGTGCATAGCCCCCATAAAAAGGTAAAATGCTACTAACAAATAGAATGCTATATTTTTAACGGTTTTCATTGTTGAATTTATTTATTGTGCGTTTTCTGAAACTTCTTTCCATTCTTTCCACGTTTCCAAACGTTTGTTGTAAGTGGGTTCAATCATCAGTAAGGGCAATTTACCCAAGAACAATCGTAAAGGAGGATTTTCGGATTCTATTAATTTTAGAATAGCGCTTGCCGTTGCATTTGGGTCGCCTACAGGCATATTGCCTCTATTGGCAATCATTACTTCTCTTAATCCATCATAAACCGCTATTGGTTGACTATGGCTTGCAGATGCAGTAGCCCATTCGGTTGCGTAAGCGGCTGGCTCAATTAAAGTTGTTTTTATACCAAATTGGGCAACCTCCTGATTTAGAGATTCACACAAACCTTCTACCGCCCACTTTGAAGCATGGTAAATACCTAAACTTGGAAATGCCATCACGCCGCCAATACTTGAAACTTGCAAAATATGCCCGCTTTTTTGGTTTCGCATTATAGGCAAAACGGCTTGAATCATCCAAAGAGAACCAAAAACATTGGTTTCAATTTGTTGTCTAGCTTCATTTTCTGAGATTTCTTCAACATAACCAAAATGTCCAAAACCGGCATTATTGATCAGGATGTCAAGTTTTCCAAATTTCTCAATCACTTTTTCTACGGCTAAAAAACAAGCTTCCCGATTGTTTACATCCAATGCAATGGGTAACACAGCATCACCATACAAAGCAGTCAATGCTGCTAACGATTCTATATTTCTAGCTGTTGCGGCTACTTTGTCGCCACGTTTTAGGGCGGCTTCTGCCCATACATAACCAAATCCCTTTGAAGTGCCCGTGATTAACCAAACTTTGTTTTCCATCTTTTTGTAATTTAAGTGTTAATGATGGTACAAATGTCATTCAATCTGCGATGGTCTTTGTAATCAAATCTCTAGTTATTGTAGCCAAAACACGGATGGTACAAAATGCTGTGTCTTTTGTATAATGTAAATTGGTTTTGGGTTATGCTTTGACCGACAGAAATTTGAAACAGAAAGTAATTTTAGCTTTTTCGTTCTTACTGCTATAGTCAATGGATTGCATTAGTGTTTTTGTTGTTTAACATTTAGATGTTGTTTTTTTAACATATATGTTTTTATAAAACTCTAGTTTTGTGATGATTAATTGTGTTAAATAGTAATTTAAATTAAAAAAATGAAAACAAAATTTAAGTTAATCAGTTCTCTTTTTGCCTCAAGTTTGCTTTTATTGAGTTGCGATAATAGTTCAGATACGTCAAATGACTTGTCAGTAAATTCAAGTACTCAAAAAGCATCAAATCTAACAGCTAGAATTGCAGTTTCAGGAAACATTTTGGCACTAACGTACAATGTAGCGGGACTTCCTGCCATAATTTCTAGTTCAAGTCCAGATGCAAACACTGCTAAAATAGGTCAGTTAATAAGAAATTATGATATTGTAAATGTTCAAGAAGATTTTAATTATCATGCAAAATTGTATGAAAACGATAATCATCCTTTTCGAACAGCTACTAGTGGAGGAGTACCTTTTGGTGACGGAATGAATACGTTGTCTAGATATAGCTTTGTAGATTTTGAAAGAGTCAAATGGAACAGTTGTAATGGAACAGATTGTTTAACTCCAAAAGGGTTTACATTTATGAGATTGCGACTTAAAGAAGGTGTTTATGTAGATTATTATAATGCTCACCCAAATGCAGGTAGTGCCACAGCTGATTTGAATGCAAGAAAATCAAATATCGCACAACTTTCTAATTATATGAAAATCAAATCAAATGGGAATGCCGTAATTTTAATGTTTGATTCTAATTGTCGTTACACAAGGTCAGGAGACAATATTAGATTATTAATGGATAATAATGGTTTGACGGATGCTTGGATAAAACTCATTAGAAACAACAATATCCCTGCATTAGGTAGTCCTGCATTAGATTGTGATGCCTCTAATATTACAAATACTTGCGAAGAAGTGGATAAGATATTTTACAAAAGTAATAATCAAATTACACTTACTGCTTCTAACTTCAGTATCAATAATCCTCTTTTTGTTGATGGAGCTGGAGTGCCACTTTCAGATCATTTTCCAACAGCAGTTAATTTTGCTTGGTCTCAAAATGATCTTTATACAGCTAGTGATTTATTTGGAGGTCCACATGGCGATATTTTCTCGGACATTACATTATTATCGGCTACTTCAAAGGTAAATAAAATTGTTTTGAGAGGTGGAAATAGAGTTGACAAAGTAAGTTTTGTACTGTCTAATGGAACGACATTGTCCCATGGAGGTAATGGAGGAACCGAAAAATCACTTGTTTTAAATACTGGTGAATTTATAAATTCAGTAAATATGTGTTCTGGGAAAAAAGATGGTAGAACTAGAATTTTTTATATTGAATTAAAGACGAATCAAAACAGAACCATTGCTACTGGAACAAAAACATCTGATGTTTTTAATTATATCGTTCCAGCTGGGTATCAAATTACAGGTTTCTTTGGTCGCAGTGCTACTGAAGTTGATCAGTTAGGTTTTTTTGGTGTTTCGTTGTAAACCTTACAAGCCAGCCTCTTTTAAATTGGTTTAAAAGAGGCTGGTTTTTTTATAATTTGAGTTAAATGGTTGCTAAATGAAAACTTAGGTAAAAGTCAATCAGTCATTGACATAGTTATGATTATAATGTGTTTTTAAATAAATGCGAAGTCATGAAATTATAATGGACCTAGACCGTCTACTTGATTGGATATAACATTATTTTTCTTCTTCTTTTTTTAATGTTCTAATATCATCAATCAATTGCTCCATTTCTAGTTGAAGTGTTCCGTTGTAAATACCTCTAATTCTTTTAGTTTTGTCAACTAAAATAAAATGTTCTGTATGTAAAAATTGCGAACTATCTTTACTAAAACCAATATCTTCTTCGGCAAAATAAGATTGACGTGCTAGCGTATATATTGCTCCTTTTTTTCCAGTGAGAAAATGCCAATTTTTATTTGTAATCTCATAATTTCTTTTGAATTTTTTTAATACACTTGGCTTGTCAATCCATGGGGTTACAGAATAGGATAAGAAAACGATGTCTTTATAATCTTGTAAACGATCAGATACTATTTTTAAATGCTGAGTCATTGTTGGACATATACTTCCGCAACGGGTAAAAATAAAATTTGCAACATGAATTTTATTCTTAAAAACATTTTGATTGATTAGGATACTATCCTGATTTAGAAACGAAAAATCAGCAATGGTATGCTGTATTCTCTTTTTAATTACTGCTTCGTCTTTCAGAAATATAGGTGTAAAATTAGGCTCATTGTAATAAGGCAAGGCAATGAAATTATCTTCCTTCTTAGCACAACTAAAAAAAAGCAAACTACTTACTATTAAAAATACTATCCGATACATTTTTACAATTTTTAGTGCCCAGTAAGCCATATCTCTTACCATTTAGTATTACATAATTTGCCCTAATCTTTCCATTTTCATAATACAATTGCTGACGACCATTTTCTTGACCATTTTTATAATGGAAATACTTGACTAATAATCCGCTATTACTCCATTCCTTAAATTCATTAGTATATTCATCATTAGATACTGCAAATTCAAATTTTCTATTTCCATTTTCCCACCAACCTTTGTGAATACCTTCCTTTTTTCCATCAATATACAATCGTTCTTCTGCTAGTTGTTTGTTAACATACCATTTTTTTGTAATACCTTCTTCTAAACCATTCAAATAGGGTTTAATAAAAGCTGTATCTCCTTGTTTGTATAAAGAATATTGGATTCCTGAAAATTTTTTATTATTAAAATAAAGAGTGTCTTGATGCATCTGAAATAAATAGTTTGAGGCATCTTTATAGATTAATGGAACTTTTTTTAATGGTTTAGAAAAAACAATTTTCTTCTCTTCATTTTTACAAGAAAAAAAGAAAATTAATGTAAGAAGGATTACAATTTTTTTCATTATTGCGTAACTGTTCCGGGAGTACCATAAAATCCATTACCATTAATGTACGGCGCAGTATTTGAAATATGATAATGATACATTCCAGAAGGAAAATCAACAGTAGCATGTGTGTGACCATGATAAACATCAAGATTAGAAGGGTCTGTATTATTTTCTTCTTTAGGGCCATAAACAGGAAAACCATCTAATAAAAAACCCAATAAACCCCATTTGGTTGCGCCAGATTTAACCGTTGTTAAATAATAAGGTTCAACATGGTAATGGTACATACCTGACGCTTGAGGATGTCCCCAAGCTTGGTCAAAACCATTTACTTCTCCACCCAGCGAAACACCTCCAGCAGCATATTGATTAAAAAAAGGAACGCCATCTAACGCCACCCCCATAACACCCATTGGTGTAGCGCTATGTGTAGTTGCAACTTTAGGATTTAAAGGTATCTTCAAGGTAATAGTTTGCGCTGTAATATTATTTGGAGCCCTGATAAATGTGCCACCTGTAAACGACGGACTGGTTGCAGATGGAGTGAAAGCTTCGTACAAAGGATTAGTATTTGCCCAATAAGCACTTTTATGGTTTGGTTGGTCACTGGTTTTAATGGTAATAAAAGTACCATCAGATGTTATGCTTGTAGCTCCATATATTTTAGTATAAACAGATGGAATGGGATTTGATTGTGATGACGTGGTGTCATCATCTTTAGAACAACTAAAAAAAGTTATAAAAATCGTTAAAATACTTACTATGCAAAAATGTTTTTTCGATTTCATACTATTAAGTTTATTAGTTGGACTTTTCTTTTTTGCAATGGTTTAATTTCGTTCCTATATATCTCTGCCTCTGTTAGTCTGTGAAAAAATATCTTTTTATTTTTTATATTCACATCTTAACTCTGAAAAATTCAAGTATAAATTCTCTGAGACTCAATTTTGGTTTTATATGGTTTAATCTCCTGATAATAAAGTGGTTTAGATGCTAAATTAAGCCCATTATTCGGATTTGCCAAATCTCCCAAATACAAAATATTTTCAAATTAAGCCTAATACTCAAATTGCTTGTAGCGTGTGTGCTTGTTGCACAACTAAAATTCCTTCTTAAAATTCTGGTTTGTCAAATTATTTAAAATGTAACATATTGATTTTCAACATACAATTTATTAAAAAAATGATTAAAAGTTAGATTTAGTTTTTTTTTTAGTTGTGCAACAGCCACTGCTGTTGGCAGCTGTAGCTATAACTTATTTGAAATAACCTAATGCTTTTCCAAGTTCATTATATAGTTGACTTTGTAATCCGAGCGAACCTGATCCAGCATATTCTCCTTCTTTTGAGAAAAAAACTTTTCCCTTTTCTTTTGCTTCAACTAGTTCTTTTTTCAATAACTCCAATAAAGCATCTTCTTCAATAGTTTTAAAATCTGTTTCTAGCTTTAGTTTTCTATATATTGGATTGATAAGTTTAATTAATGCTCCCATACCAGTTGTTTTTACTAGAATATGAGGATATTTTCTTGAAGTGTCTTCTTCTAATGTTGGCCAATATGGATTGAAAACATCCTTGATAGCCGCAAAATAAGCTCTGAAAAATTTAGATAAAATTTTATGTTCGTTGCCATTATTGAGAAAATCCATTGGAATATTACCCCAAATTCCTTTTTTAGTGAAATGCTCTAAAATTGCTTCGACAAAAAATGCTTGTGAAAAATATCCTTTCCCTGATCCCAACATTTTTATGAATCCTTTTATCACAGATTTGTCATTATTGTTCAAATGCATCGTCAGCATGTGCGCAAGGAAAATATCATTTTTATTTGGGTCAGGAAATGAACCAAATATATCATAGTAGAGAGATTTATTTACCGGTTTCTGATTGAAATTTACATCAGCAAATACTTTTCCTTGTTCCCATTTGTCAAATCCTAATAAGATTGTACAATTAAGATCAAATTGATCCAATGAATTTATAACTTTTTCGTATGATAAATTTGGATATTCTTCTATTAAAGATTTTCTGCCAATTTTTATATTGTGACTTACAGCATCTTCATATAATTTTATCATTCCACTCAAGCGATGTTGTCCATCAACAATTAATGAAACTTTTTTTTGTGGAATAAGTAACTCAAGGTTGTTTCCATCAAGGCGATTATAAAATCCACCTATATATTCATCATTTTTAATATTGAGAGTGTTTTTTAGATATTCTTCTTTTGTTTCTGCTTCTTGATTTATATCCATTGATATAATAATTGCAGTTGGAAATGATCCAATGGCATTACTATTTGAATTATGAATATTATTGATTTCTTTCAATAGAAAGCTGTAAATATTGCTAATTCTTTTATCATTTCTCAACCTTTGATAATAATCTTTATTTACTTCTTCAGTTATTTTATTTACTGATTTTTCAGGATTAAATGGATCATATTGTTGTGGTTCTCTAGAAGTGAATTTTACAATATTTCGTAATATTTTAAAATTTATAGCCGCAATGGCTATTGGTTTTGAGGTAAGTTGATTAACAACAAATCCTTTTACAGTTTCTATATTATTCATTTTCAAAAGGATTTTCAGGTTCTACTAAATTTATATCGGTTGCTAAATTATTGTTTTCATTATTAAGTGTTTCTAATGTTTGATTTTCATCAGGACCATCTCCATCTGGATTATCATTATCAATAATATTATCATCTGGATTATCTCCATTTTGTTCTAGTGCATAAACTCGCTCATTTAATGATTGTATTTCAGTCCTTAATAATTCATTCATTGCTAGATTAGCTTGCGCAAAAACATTTGCCTCATATTCGGGATTAAATGTTCTTATAAACTCTTCTTTTGCCTCTTTTTTGGCTATTTTTTTGGCTATTTTGGTAGATTCCTTTTTTGCATCATCAATAGCTTGTGATTTAATTTCGCTAATAGATTTAAATCCAAAAAAACCTGCTATTGCAAGAATAATTGCTACAATAGCTGTATATAGTTTATTGAAAAAATTTTCATCTGATTTTTCATCTATCAATTCAAGTTGTTTTTGTTGAATTTTGTTAGAGGTTTGTGTAATCGATTTTAAGATTGAATCAAGTTTTTTTATCTCGGCTTTATTTGATTCCTCATTTTTAGACTTCGAAATATGATATTCAATTTTAATTGTTTGAGTTTTTGTATCAGGAATTTTTAAATAGTTGTAACTAATTATCAAAACACCAATTACTACAATTGCTACAATGACAGTAGCAACGATGTTCAAAAACAATTGATATTTTTTCCAAGTCATAATTGATTTTTTAAAGTTTAAATATAATACATATATTTTATTCATTTCATAGTTGTTATTTCAACGTTTTCGTCCGAGGCTATTGCTGCCAACGTCAGTCTGTGAAAAAACCTCCACTTATTGTTTATCAAAAGTAGTCAAAATTGAGTTAGATAAGGAGGAAAAGTTGTATGTTTAAGTAAGCAACACATACTCTGGAATCTCCCGCCAACAGTTACAATTAAGTAGTTTAGAGGATAAAATTACTCTTGATAATCCTGTTCGTTTTATTGAAGCTTTCGTAGAGCATATCTCGCTTGAATTGCTTGGTTTTACAACTCGTATTCTTAAAAGTGAAGGCATCTGGTTTTGAATCAAAAGTATTTCTTAAACTTTATCTTTATGGATATCTCAATGGTCTTAGAAGTTCGAGAAAGCTAGAAAAAGAGAGCATTCGCAATATACAATTGCAATGGCTTTTGTGTGGCATTGTACCCAATTATCACAGTATCTCTGATTTTAGAAAACATAATCCATCGGGATTAAAAAAAATGTTCAAGTTGTTTGTTTCGTTTCTTAAAGATGCTGACCTGATCGCTGGGGAAACCATTGCTATTGATGGCACCAAAAGTCGGGCGCACAATAGTAAGAAAGCCATTTTTCGGATTTGCCAAATCATCCCAAATACAAAACCAATTTTTCCATTAAGCCAAATAACCAAATTGCTTGTAGTGTGTGTTGGCAGATGTATTTTTACCAAGTTTTTCTTTCTGTATAATCTGGTTTATCTAGATATTCAATTACATACTCACTCATTTTAGGTTTCAATTTTTTATACAAGTCAACATAAATTGGTCCTTTGTATTTGTGAATTGCCTTAAATACATTTTCTTCATTGTATTTAAAATACCAAGTATCTGGATAGTTGCTTTTGTTCAAAATTTCGGTTAATAAAGCTAAACTTTCTTTATTCTTATATTTAGCGATGGCACGACAATAATATTTTAAATCGTCATAGGAGAATTGTTTTTTCTTTTTGACTATTTCATCGAAATATTTTTTTAGTATTGGGAAATAAATTTGATTCGGATTCACTTCAATTGATTTAAAAATCCAATCTCCACAAAAATCTTTTTGACTGTTAAAAATCTTTTTTAAAAATTCTAAATCTTCTTCTTTCTTAAATTTCGATAGTGCATAACAAGCACCTAATTGTACTCCACATCTATCAGTTTTTAATTTTGATTTTTGTTTTATTATTGAATAATATCTTTCATTTGGTTCAATATCTTGTATCATCCAATTTGAAACGTCTAAATATGAATATTTCAACAAAACACTATCAATTAAAATATTTTTCTCCGTTTGAGTAAGTTTTCTGCTGTCTTCTGCTTTTCTAATTAATAAATCTGAAACCATAAAGTTATCAGCCGCATCTTCGTAATACCACCATTCAACTTTAGTAGTATCGCTCAAATGTCCCAGAAGTATTTTAAAATAATCTTTATCATTTCTATTTACTAAAGTTCGGTAAGCAATTACTCTTAATATTGGGTCTTCACAATTAAGTAGTTTTAATAATTCTTCTTTTGTGCAATTTTCTTTTATAAAGTTTCTTGCAATTGTATCACTTGAAGGAAGTTTTTTTTCAGCAGCAAGTTTTTTTAGATGAATTTGGAGTTCATTTCTAAAGTCTGAAATTTTATTCGGATATGGTTTTTCACGTCCACAACTGAATATTATTGAAATTAGAATTATGTACGTGATTTTTTTCATAATATATCTTCTAACGTTCCAGATCTTGGCAAGGTTGCGAACTTCGGAACTGATTATTTTCTATCAAAGAAAAAATTTCTTGCGAAATATAAACGTGAATTTACTACAAAATTCGCAATCTTGCCAACACCTGTTGTAGGTAGTTTTTTATTCATTATTTTCTTTTTCAATTATCAGGTCAACAAATTCAGCATCTCTCAATAGCGCAATTATAAATTCAAAATTTTCTTTTCCAAATACTTTTTCAAGTTTTACAGTACCAATAATTTCAATTATACAATCTCCCGGAAATCCAGGTCCTTCTGCTGTTATTGCATCATTAAAAGCGTCAAGATTCTTTCCGAATAATTTTCCAGATTCAGAGTCAATTTCTGCTACATATTGATTCCAAAAGTCTTCTTTAGTTTCGCAAAATTCTCCGTTTATGAAAATCTTTCTTCGATGTCGAATTTTTCCGTTTTCATCTTCGATAATACTGACGAAAGTGTCTTTTCCATAAGCCATTTTGTCAAACACTTTTGAATATCCATAATTCAACCATCTTTTGTAAATCAATTTGTCATTGAAATACAAGTAGAGCTCATTATTGTCTTTAATTTCTTTTCGTATTATCACAGTTTCTAAAATTACCTACAAGGTCCCGCCTACAGCGGGTTTGGGACTAAATCAAGCCCTATTTTCGGATTTGCCAAATCATCCCAAGTACAAAACCGACTTTATATTAAGCCAATTGCCCAAATCCGTTGTAGTAGCTGTTACAGGATGTTTTTATCAAGTGCTATTATTTCTTTTATATGTTTTTTAGTAGCAAAACGATTAATAATAAATTGGTTGTAATTTGAAACAAGTATAAAAGCTATTTCTTTTTCGGTTGTGTCAATTACTTTACAAGTTTCAGGAATTTTAAATGTTGTTTTGATGTATTTACTAATTGGTTTTGTCCTTTCGTTAATTTCAGTAAATTCATTTCTGTATTTAGATGCAGTTTTGAAATGTGTTAAGTATTCCCATCCTTCCATTTCTCCTACATACTTAAAAGTATTCTCACTATTTGGTTGTAGTAAATGGATACCTCCTTTTTGGTGCGAATTACCTAAAACTAGTCCGCCTTCCGTTCCGTTTAATAGTAATCCTAAATCAATAAGTTTATGAAGTTCTTCAATTTTAAATTCAAAAATTTGTTTTGCTTCGGCAAAATAATAATTCCATTTGCCAATATTATGTTTGGCGCAAAAATCTTCAATAGAAATCCATTCAGAGCTCATAAAAATTTTATTAAAGGTGGTTTTACAGCTGGAAATTTTTACCCGTCAGATACTGACTCGTCTTCTGAAAATTTCGGTTCTCAAAATATCCTGTAACGTTCTGTCATTACAGCGGGTTTGGGACTAAATTAAGCCCTATTTTCGGATTTGCTAAATTATCCAAATACAAAACCAATTTAAAATTAAGCCAAATGCCCAAATCCGTTGTAGCGTGTGTTGGCGGTAGTTTATTTTTCTTCCCTCGAAATAAATAATAAAATGACAGCGATGATTTGCAATGCCGATTGTATAATATTTATAATTCCAGCAATCAAATTTGAATTAATTGTTTGAATAATAGTAATAGGTAAGGAAAACAAACCTAAAACAAGTAATGTAGCTATTACATATTTAATCCATTGTATTCCATTTCTAATTCCTATGCCGATTGCAATAATTATTCCTATTGTAATTATTCCAGTTAATATTGTTGAAAAAGAAGTAAAAACTTTTGGCGAGAAAAACATATACAGAAACCCAAATCCAGCAGATATCAATATTAAATTCGACGATTTTATTTCATTTGGGTGAAGAACTATAGTATCGCGTTCAATAGTTTGATTAATTTGAGAATTTATAATTTCAATTTCTTCTTCTGAAAATTCTTTCCCTCTAGATTTTAAAATTTCGAATGCATAATTGATTGCTTGTGGAGTAAATTTGCTCTCTGATTGAATGTATTCTTCAAGCTCACGATTTGATTTCTGCTCTAATATATATTTTTTTACGTTCATTTTAATTTTATTAATGTTTTATCGACTATATGTCGACTAAATTACTAGTAACGTCAGTCTGTGAAAAAACCTCCGCTTATTGTTTTTCAAAAGTAGTCAAAATTGAGTTACATAAGGAGGAAAAGTTGTATATTTAAGTATGCAACACATATCTGGAATCTCCCGCCAACAGTTACAATTAAGTAGTTTAGAGGATAAAATTACTCTTGATAACCTTGTTCGTTTTATTGAAGCTTTCGTAGAGCATATCTCGCTTGAATTGCTTGGTTTTACGACTCGTATTCTTAAAAGTGAAGGCCGTCCTAGTTTTGAATCAAAAGTATTTCTTAAACTTTATCTTTATGGATATCTCAATGGCCTTAGAAGTTCGAGAAAGCTAGAAAAAGAGAGCATTCGCAATATAGAATCGCAATGGCTTTTGTGTGGGATTGTACCCAATTATTACAGTATTTCTGATTTTAGAAAACATAATCCATCGGGATTAAAAAAAATGTTCAAGTTGTTTGTTTCGTTTCTTAAAGATGCTGAGCTGATCGCTGGGGAAACCATTGCTATTGATGGCGCCAAAAGTCGGGTGCACAATAGTAAGAATGTCATTTTTTCGGATTTGGCAAATCATCCAAATACGAAACCAACTTTCCATTAAGCCAATTGCCCGCCCGAGGCTGCAAGCCGAACAGACGAAGTAAATCCGTTGCAGTTAGCGATTGTGAATATTGTCAGTTTATATATCTTTTTTAGGCTTTATGTTTTCTAATAGTTCTTTTTCGGTGCGTGAAAATCTCGTAGCTCGTTTATTACTTATGAATCCGTAATCTGTCCACATCACTTCGGAACCATCTTCAAGATAATCTTCATAAATAGGGATTAACTCACCAATACCAACAAAAATCCATTCCATTTTTACTTTGTCTGAATTGACGAACTTAAATTCTGATTTTTTTCCAATTTTTACAGCTTTCATATAAGCTTCTTTTGGGTTATCAGCTTTAATTAAATGATGGTTTCCGTATGTAATTACTCTACGTAATTCACTTTCGTCGTTTCTATTAATTGGTTCGCATTTTTCAATGATTTCTGCGATATACCAACTTCCATTTATATTAGATATTTTGTCGTTTTCTGTCATTTTCTGTTGCATTATCTAGTGCGGGTTTGGGACTAAATTAAGCCTATTCTTCGGATTTGCCAAATCATTCAAATACAAAACCATCTTTCCATTAAGCCCAATCCCCAGTGTCATATGCCGTTTTTTTCATCAACATATTTTTTCCTAAATAAATGATTTGGTTTTAGGTAAACAAAATTGTTTTGGAAGTCTAAAAATATGTTAAACCTTTTTAAAACTTCATTACCCAAAATGTGTATGTTTTTATTTTTTAAGGGTTTGTTTCCTGTTGTTTGTTGTATAGGGATATTTTTTAGTTTATACTTTCCAATTTTTAATGCTTTTAAATTTGATGTAATTACAGGAATTTCATTTCCTTGCGCTCCCTTCATTGTCACTTTTTTTATTACCTCTAACTTTTCGATTGGAAATTTTCCTTCTTTTAGCAAATCGTTATCTAACATAACGGTTCTTTGATAACCTGTGTCAAATAAAAAAAGGGTTTTATTGGAAATGCCATTTTGTTTAATTTCACTCTCAACTAAAAAAATATTTTTGTAAAAAATAATACCAAGTTTTGTGAAATTTGAGTCTTTTTCTACGTTTTCCGGTAATTTAGAATGGATAATGAGTAAATTTTTATCATAATTTATTTCAACAACTTTATTTTTAAAAATATCCCAACCAAACCTTCCGTCTGTTCCGTGTCCTGTTAATTCGGCATCATAGACTTTGGTTTTATAGATAGTATTTCCAATTTTTAAATTGTAAAAACTAGTATAAAGTTTTGGAGTAGATTTAAGTTTATTATTTAAGACATCATTTATTAAAATTAGCTCCGTTGTTCCGGTATCAAAGTTAAGATTTAGAGTGTCTTTTTCATTGAAAATAGCCTTTATAAAAATTGTATTTTGCTCGTTAATTGTTAGAGGAATACTGTCGCTAACGATTGATTTTTGAGCAGAAGCATTTAAATATAAAAGTATAAAACAAAGTAATAATCCTTTTTTCATTTTTAGTATTATTGATGTTCTAGCTCTATTACTTTTTTAAACATAGGATCTTTTTGTAATAAGAAGTTTTTCCCAAATATGTCTTCATTTGTTGTAGTGCGTTCGTGTAAAAAAGCAATAGGGTAGGTTACAAAATGCTCGACTTGGTTCTGAAAAATATCAGCAACTGTTTTGCAATCAGTAAAATCGATTTGTGGTTCTAATCTAAAAATCACTTTGCTATAGGGTAAGCAAAATACAGAAGTAATGTTTTGCATGCCACCCAATAAATTTGGCATTTCACCAATACTGATTAAACGACTATTTTTATAAGCTAAGCTAGATAAATTACTGGTTGAAGAATAAATAAATCTATCTTGCAATATGTAAACAGCTCCATTAAATGCTAGGGTTTCTTTTTCCGGATAGAAAAAACTATAGTTGGGGATAATATTGTAAAACATTTTAAGATTTTTCAGTTTTGGACCTTCCTTTGTCAAACTCATACCATAGGCTGTGATTGAATCTTTATTCATTGCATAATACTTGCAGTTTAACGGACTTAATATTCGCCCAACGGTTATATTTGTTTTTAAAGTGTCGCTCATTATTTTTCCTAAAAATTTGCCGTAGGTAGTATCACTTCCACCACCATTTCCACGCACGTCTAATACAATTGACTTTACTGGAAATTTGTTTAATATGGTTTGAAAACGATTAGTTAAAGTATCTCCAAATTTTTCATCCATTGCAGGTATTTTACCATAAAAAATTTGCTCCTTTTCAAAGTAGTGTGTAATTACAGAAGCTGTACTGCTATTATATCCAAAATTATTTTTTTTCTCTTCAAGAAAAGTAACGGTATCATCTTTTGTTATGTTTAATATTCTCTTTTCTTGGTTATTGTCAATAAAAGTTAACTTTAATAGATTGTTCTTATATATTTCTCCTACAGTATAAAAATTTTCGTGATATACTTTTTTATTGGCTCTATCCCACCTTAATGGAGAAATTAATTCTTCCATATTCTTAACAAATTGATGAATCTCTTTATTATTACAACTTATTAATTTCATAGCTGCTGGATAGTTTTTTCCTTTATAAGAAAAAGGCAGAATATTATAGTACTCTCCATTGATATATACTAGTTCTAGTTTTAATTTGGTATAAAAATTTTCTTTTATAAATTTTTCGTACTTATAACTATGTGGAAAATCTAATGTGTCTAAACCAGTTGCAAAACCCTTTGGAATCCAAACTGTTTTTACAATATCTAAAAGCGAAGTACCTAATCTGTTACTGTGTCCGTCTTGTGCTGCAATTAAAGTTTTTTCTACCAAAAAAAGGTATTCCTCCATACTTGTTTTTGAAGTGATTTTCTTTTTTAGCTTTTTAGCGTGTTTGTTAAAGTCAATATTTCTTACTTCCTTATTGAATTGAACAATTGGACTTACTTGGTTGATGTAAGACACTAAAGAATCGTAATCAACCAACATTTGTGAACTTGTAAGCCTAGGTGTGCCTTCAAGATGTTTAGCAGGTATAGTAGTGATTTGAGCTTTACTATTTGAAAAACACAAAACTGTAACAACAGCTAAGAATAACTTTACATTAAATTTCATTTCTTTATTTTTAGTGAAGATCAAAAGTATGGTTACTTAAACAATAAAAATTGTAAAAATCTGCCAAGTATTTTAAGTGTCATTCCAAATTCCAAATAAGCATATCATCAACCTGTGAACTTGATTGTTTGAACTGAGATGGTGTACTATTGGTGTATTTTTTAAATGTTTTAATGAAATGAGATTGATCAGTAAAATTTAATGAATAGGCTATTTCTATTAACGGTATGCCTTTTAAAATTAATGGCATTGCTTCTCTAATTTTCCCTATTTGCAAATACTCTTTAGGGGTAGTTTGTAATTGATTAACAAAAAAACGGTGTGTAGAGCGATAACTTTTATGTAACAAATCATTTAATTCTTCGATATAATTTGCTTTCATAGCTTGGTTAAATAATATACTATTAGACATCATTTCATCTTTTAAAATAGATATGAAAAAATTTTCGATTTCGATTTGAATAATTTCTATGGAGTTATGGCTAAACACAATTTCAAACATAGGAGCCCAATTTTTGTTTTCACTCAAAATATTGTTCTTAAATATGTTTTGTGAAAGGTTCTCTCCAAAAAGGGCTTCTAAACCCATTGGGTTAAAGTTTATACATAACTCTTGATAGGGTTGCTTTGTGTTTATTTTTATGGGTTGTTTGTAAATTCCTGTTAGGTAGCTACTATTTTTTGTTGATGATATAATGCTATACTCGTTAGTGTTCAATTCAATCATTTCAACCCCTTTAATTAAACTAAGGCAATGATTTGTATTTGGATAACACAACTGACTTATAATTTTATTATCACTTTTTGTAATAAATAAAAAATATTGAATAAGTTCTTTTAATAGAGGGTTATGTGGGTAAACTATTTTAGTTTTCATTTTATTCAATTAATCTAAATCTATTCATTTAGTGCTAAATTTTTTTATTTCTTGTCAACCTATTTCAGGATTTGTCACCCTCAAAAGTTGTGAATAACTTTATGATGCTTTACATAGGAACGGCTGTTAGTGGTAGCGCTTGTTATGCATTTACTTTTTCAATTTTATCTCTTTAATTATTTGAAAACCCCAAAAACCGTTTTTCATTGTAATTTGTATATTATTCACGCCCTGTAACTCTTCAAAGTTATAATCGTGTATGTTAATTTCTCTTTTCACTCCCTTAATTTCTGTAATTATATAAATTGGCGAACTTCTATATGCCTTATGTTTTTCAAATATTAATGAAGTTATAACATATTGTTTATCTGTAGAAAAATAATTGTTAGTTAAAAAGAATAATGCGGAACAGATTGAACCATAAATTAAAATTTTAGGAACGAAAAAATCATAAATACTCAAACGCTTTTCAATTTTATTTGTTCTAAAAAAATACCGTAAACCTGATATTATTGTACCTGAAAGAAAGAATATAAAACTTAAAAAAACAAAACTAATGATTGTGAAATTATTGAACTCTCTAAGTGAATAAATAAATGAAAACACAGCTAGCACACCAATAAAAAGTTTTAGAATCATTATTATTGATTCTTCATTTTTATTTTTTTTTAACGGCTTGATTTTATTTCTTCTACTCATTTTTAGTTTTCTGCGGATGCGTTACCACTAACGTCAGCTTGTGAAAAAACCTCCGCTTATTGTTTTTCAAAAGTAGTCAAAATTGAGTTACATAAGGAGGAAAAGTTGTATATTTAAGTATGCAACACATATCCGGAATCTCCCGCCAACAGTTACAATTAAGTAGTTTAGAGGATAAAATCAATCTTGATAATCCTGTTCGTTTTATTGAAGCTTTCCTAGAGCATATCTCGCTTGAACTGCTTGGTTTTACGACTCGTATTCTTAAAAGCGAAGGCTGTCCTAGTTTTGAATCAAAAGTATTTCTTAAACTCTATCTTTATGGATATCTCAATGGTCTTAGAAGTTCGAGAAAGCTAGAAAAAGAGAGCATTCGCAATATAGAATTGCAATGGCTTTTGTGTGGCATTGTACCCAATTATCACAGTATCTCTGATTTTAGAAAAAATAATCCATCAGGATTAAAAAAAATGTTCAAGTTGTTTGTTTCGTTTCTTAAAGATGCTGACCTGATCGCTGGGGAAACCATTGTTATTAATGGCACCAAAAGTTGGGTGCACAATAGTAAGAAAGTCAATCTTTCGGATTTGCCAAATCATCCCAAGTACAAAACCGACTTTATATTAAGCCAATTGCCCAAATCCGTTGTAGCATCTATGTAAAAGCATAACTTAGAGTTACCAAAAAACGAAGATTATGCAATTACAAGATGCCTTAACTATTCCAAAGATATTCATTGGTTTAGACATTCACAAAAAAAGCTGGACAGTTTCCATTCAGACAGATCTGTTTTTTTACAGAACATTTTCAATGCCTTCTCTTGCTGAGGATTTATACCAATATGTGGAGCGAACATTTCCTAATCACGAAGTGGATTTAGTTTATGAGGCAGGTTGTTGCGGGTTTTCAGCAGCCCGTTATTTTTTAAACTTAGGCTGGCATGTTTTGGTGGTCAATCCCTCCGATGTCAAGACCGGAGATAAGGAACGCTATCAAAAAACAGACGCCTTAGATGCTAAAAATCTATCTAATCAATTAAAGGTAGGTGTTCTCAAGGGAGTTTATATTCCTAGTGAAGCACACGAACAGTTTACGACTTTGGCTCGTCATAGAACCCAAGTGACCAAGAAACTCCGACAAAGTAAATTACATATCAAAAGTATGTTGCTCTTTCATGGTATAACGATTCCAGAAGAGTTTGATAATTCGAATTGGAGTAAAGATTTCATTGCATGGCTGGAAAATATAAAATTCAGTAGCAGTTGTGGAGAAATGGCTTTACAGGGCAAGCTACGGATGTACCAATTTATCCGATCAGAGTATTTGGAAATTGCCAATCAAATGCGTGCTCATTGCCCAAAGACCCAAAAGAAAGATTATAATCTCTTGAAGAGCATTCCAGGAATTGGTGGTTATCTGGCCAGTGTGATTTTGGCCGAGTGTGGTGATTTACGCCGATTCAATACCGAAGGACAATTCAGCTCTTACATCGGATTGGTGCCTGGGATTTATAATAGTGGCGGATCAGAAAAATGTTTGGGAATAACCCCCAGAAGTCGTTCCCAATTACGAAGTTATTTAGTAGAAGCAGCCTGGATTGCCATTAGAAAAGATGCCGAAATACAGCAATATTACCGCAAACATCAAGGCAAGAATGCAAAGAGTGTCATCATTAAAATAGCTCATAAATTAGCACGAAGAATACTCTCGGTAATAAAAACGGAAACACCGTATCAAATCAATAGAAACTTAGTATTAGAAAAATAAATAATGTTCTTAAAAAAAAGCTCAACCATGACAGAAAATAGACTGCAAAACAGCCAAGGTGGTTCTATAAAACGAAGCCACATTTTGTAGCAGGCAGCTATTTTTTATTCTTACAATCATGCAGATGCTGGTGGTCTCGTTCTCAAAACGAGAACCACATATAGGAGTGTGAGCCTTAAGAATTTTAAAAGAAAGACTATGAAATAAAAGAGATATCAATTCGTGGCATTATTGAAAAAGTTAGAATAACTTTTTCAGTCTAAGCCTTCGGCGGACAAAAAGTTGTTTCCAACTTTTCCAACAAGCCGTTGGAACTGCATTTTATACTCGAAAAATAACCAACATATAATCATCCCATCAAAAGTTGTGAATAACTTTATAATGCTTTACATAGGAGTAGCTGTTAGCGGTTCGGTTTTATTTTCATTAGTTTTTCAGTTTCAGAATTATAAAGTTCAACTCCTCTTGAAACTTCTTCGTCATAGTATATTTCGTCAATGCCTATATAAATTAGTTTATTATCATCTTCTAAATTGCTATTTTTCATTTCCGCTAATTTTATACAATCTTTTCCTCTGATTAAACGTAAATAAATTTTTTTATCAAAATTTACTTTAGCCATTTCAACTAATCGTTTAAAAATTAATTCGTTAATTTCAGGATAGCATATTCCTCGGAAGCATTTTCTAATTGAGCATAATTCTTCAGTTTGAAAAAATGGATAATTTTCTAAAGGTTTTAATTTAGTTAAGTTTTCATTGCAATAATTATAGTATTCATATTGAATTGTCCCTTTTGGAGGAATTTGCCCAAAAGAAATATTTACAAACATAAATGCAATAATGATTTTTAAAATTTTCATTTATTATAGTTTACAATTGTGGGATTTCTGCCAAACTGACCGCTAACGTTTCGCGGCTTTAAGAAGTTGGGGATTTGTAAGCCCAAAACTTACGATTAAACACCGAAATTCAAAAGTACAAAACAAACTTTAAATTAAGCCCGAAAACCCCAATTTCTTAAAACCGCTGTGCTTGTTGCACAACTAAAATTCCTTCTTAAAATTCTGGTTTGTTAAATTATTTAAAATGTAATATGCTGATTTTTAATATGTAATCTGTTTGTGAAAATTGATTAAAAGTTAGATTTAGTCTTTTTTTAGTTGTGCAACAGCCACCGCTGTTAGCCGTTCGGTTTTTTTTACAATTATCTAATTTCATTTTCAATTCTATTTTCTATTTTATTAGTATGATTTAAAAAAAATGAATATGAATAACAATAAAATGTAAGTTAAAATCAATAGTAAATTAATAAGTAATAATTTAGAAAAATTTTGGAATTTAAAAATTTCATTTTTCAGTTTTCTATTAATAAATTTTGTTAAAATTAAAAGTCCGATAATTGGCAATATTCCAAAGATTATTAAATAAAATGAGCCATAAGCAAAAATCATATATATATTGTAAACAACGGAATATGATTCTATTTTAAATTTTAAACTTAAAAAAATAAACAATATTGTTAAAAATATTAATATTGAAGAAGTAAGTAAAACTAGTTTTATTAGTTTATTTATGATTTGAATAATTTTTTTAAACTTTTCATTTTCTGATATTTTTTTTATATTGTTATTGAAATTTCCACTCGAAATCATATTAATATTTTTTTCTTTTACTTTTTTACTTTTTTTCAATTTTATAAATTATTTTCTTCTGCATTCAGCTTCCATTTACATATAATTAAATGGTTTATTTAAATTGTTCATCAGCAAAAATTAAGTCAAATTTTAAGTTTTCAATATTAAATTTTGTTTTTATTTTTTCAAATTCTACTTCGTTTAAAGGTCCAAGAATTCCTTTTGAGTTATCTTCTTCATTTTTTTTAATGTCAATCAAAT
The DNA here is from genome assembly GCF_038739875.1 of Flavobacterium polysaccharolyticum. NCBI lineage: Bacteria > Pseudomonadati > Bacteroidota > Flavobacteriia > Flavobacteriales > Flavobacteriaceae > Flavobacterium > Flavobacterium polysaccharolyticum. The sequence continues at coordinate 428 of NZ_JBCGDP010000008.1, read as the reverse complement.
AATAATTAGTTTCCGTATTAAAATTTTGGCGTTGTTTGGCTATTATAAAACTTTCATTGTGACCGACTGCAAAAACATAACAACCGATAATTATGTTAGAATTGCTTTCAGAATTTCCAATTTTTTTTGTAATTGCTCTATTAGATTCAAGGTCGTTCCAACCAATTTCATATTGCCCAATAATTTTTTGATGTTCACTTTCATCAAACCAAGCACAACTATTTACAAAAATTGACAAACATATTAAACTAATTATTTTTTTCATCGGTATAGATTTTTTCTGCGTTCCGCCAAACTGACGGCTAATCGAGTCACGCAATGGAATTTCACCCTTACGTTCTCACGGAACCGTGCTTGAAAGTCTCCCTTCACACGGCTCTTCATAGTATTAAATCACACAAATGTACTTACATTTATGGATGTACCAA